>NZ_KB850178.1:157921-186549 GCF_000369745.1 Acinetobacter sp. CIP 64.7
TTTATACTGCATTTATTATTGATGTGTTCTCACGAGCAATTGTTGGATGGAAAGTATCGACACGGATGAATACAGATATGGTGCTCGATGCATTGGAGCAAGCATTGCATGATCGAGGCATGCCAAAGAATGTGATTCATCATTCCGACAGAGGTGTGCAATATCTTTCCATTCGCTATACCAATCGTTTAGAAGCAGCAAATTTACGAGCATCAGTCGGTACGACCGGTGATTCATACGATAATGCTTTGGCTGAAACGGTGAATGGCTTATACAAAACAGAGGTGATTGAATATCTAAAAGCAGATTGGCAAGGTTTAGCAGATGTACAACTTGCGACACTAAATTGGGTAGATTGGTTCAATAAAGAGCGTGTACATAGTGCACTAGGTTATGTATCACCTTTTGAGTTTGAAGCAATGTACTATGATAAGATTAACCCGTTAGGTCAGGTGGCCTAACTTAAATAAAAAAGTCTCCGACAAACCCGGTACGGTTCAGAATGAATTAATTGACTTACATGTCAGTGCTATCAGAGAAAATATAATCAAGCAACAAAAGCTTATTGAACAATTATCTGATTTAAGAGGTACTTGTGATGGTTTATGTACAATTGACCAATGTGGAGTTCTAAAAAATCTAGCTTGATTATCTAGACCTATGCTTTTTCAAAAACTCTGTATATCTTTACTTAAGGCTGCAAAAAGATTAAGGTGACTTAAATTTTGTGATCAGATCTTAGATAGCTTTGGTTAGCTTCCGATTGGTGTTTTAAATACAGATTTGTGTATGAAGAGAAAAACATTTCTAATCCAGATATTGGTACTCTTATTCACATTCCAGAATATTTGGAGTGTGGCAGAGGCTGCTTGTCTGCATGAAATGCCAAACATACCCAATTCAATACTCTCTAATCCAATCGATTTAGACGAAAAGAGTGATAGTCCTCGTCAAGCACTTTATTCCCTAGAAAACTATAAAGAAATCTATGACTATTGTCAGAAGGTTTGTTTTAACGAAAAGTGCAGTCATTTCTCAAATACAATCGTGATTCAGATTGACCCACCCGATGATCTGAAGCTTAAAGCTAATTTTGAGACCGGCATTACCCCAACTTATTTGGGAATAACTTTTTATAAACCCCCTTATCTGGATCAATTAACCCCGCCTCCCGATTTGCCCCTACTATTGGTGGGGTAGTCTTATAAAAGCCCACCACTCCTAATTTCATTATGCGTGGGGCATTTTCATGTCAAAAAACAAATTACATCAGGATACCTCCATCCTGAATTTATCCTGGTCAGCCTTAGGTAGCGGTATCTTGCTATCTGCAATGATCAGCTTCAGTACTTCCGTAGTCGCCAGTACTCAAGATTTAACGCTGCAGCAAGCTATTGAGCAGGTTAACCAATATCAAGCGTCCCAAAATTTCTGGGAAACGCAAAACAGCATTAATGCCACGAATCTTCAGCAAAGTAAGCTGTTTAAAAATCCTGAACTGTCAGTTGAACAAACGGGATTTGGTTCAAATAATGAAAAAGAGCTTACCATTGGCATATCACAACCCTTGGATATTTTTGGTGAGCGAAGAGCAAACCAAAAATTAGCCAGTCTCTCTACAGATAAAACAGCGCTGAAACAGAAGATTTATCAAGCACAAATTGAGCTTGCAGTGAAATATGTATGGTCACAACTGGCCATTGCTGAACTTGAAAAAAACATTGTCAATGAACAACTTCGGGTGAGCCAAGAAAACCTTCAAGCAATCGAAAAGCGCTTTAATGCAGGCAGTATTGCCCAAGTAGATGTAAATCGCGCACGTTTAAGCCATGCTGAAAATATCCGTCTTTTTAGACAGGCAGACTTACAGGTACAAGTGGCCACCCAACAATTATCAAATTTATGGGGTACGTCTGATAAGTCATTGCAGGTAAACCTCTCTTCACAAAAGCTCTGGCCAAAATCGACTCATGAACAGGTTCAAGAATATTTAGCGGAAAACTACGTTGAGAAATATCGAGCTTTACTGGTATTAGAGTCTCAAGCAACGGTTGATCAACTAAGGGCAAAGGCACGTCCTAACCCCACTTTAAACCTAGGTGTCAACCGCACCCAATCCTTGGAAAACTCCACACAAAATCAATTAGTAGTCGGAGTCAGTGTACCGCTTAATATTTTCGATCGTCAGCAAAATGGCATAAAAATCGCGCAAGAAAAAATGAACTTATTAGAGCGTCAGAAAGAGTTTTATCTGAAGCAAAATGCGCTGCAAATAGGCACAATTTTAACCGAGTTGCAGGGTTTAGAGCTGCAATTCAAAGTCGTTGACGAGACTCAAATTCCTTTGGCGACTCAAGTTCAAAGTAAGACGCTACAAGGTTTCTTGGCAGGCAAGTTTGCTTTAACCGATGTTCAGCAAGCCACGCTTCAATTACAAGACATCCGTCTGCGTAAAGTCCAGTTGTTACGGGATGGCTGGCAAAAGGCCATTGAAGCAGAAAGTTTGAGCTTAGGCATTAGCCCAAGTGAAGTCATGTCGAAAGATGCTATTGCACAAATCAATCAAAACTTATGGCAAGACATACAGGCCATGCCTGTCATTGGTGGGGGAAATTAACATGTTCGATCTTAAAAACAGCTTAAAAAAACAGAGCGGAAAAATCTCTCAACCTCTACTGATTAGTTTGGTTATCGGCGCTACCGTACTCCTCAGTATTTTCTTGATCTTGTCGGGTAAGAATAAATCTGAAACATCAGATGAACATGCAGAGGAAGAAGGCGCAGAGGAACATGGAAGTGAAGAACATGGCGGTGAAACCGAAGAGCATGCAGAAGGCGTGAGCCTGACGGCCAAGCAACTGGTGGAACAGGGCATACAGTTATCAGCGGTCGATCAAGGTCCGGTGGTTAAATTAAGTTCTTATCCTGCCAAACTGAATGTGAATACGGATCAGCAAGCGCATGTCTCACCGAGTTTTAGCGGTCATGTAGAAAATGTTTATGTAGAACTCGGCCAAAAAGTTCAGAAAGGGCAGCCTTTGGCTACATTGCTTGTTCCTGATCTAGTTGATCAGCAGGCCAATCTTAAAATTGAACAAACCAATCTGGAACTGGCGAAACAAGACTTTGAGCGTGAGCGTCAATTGTGGTCACAGGGTATCTCAGCAAAACAGGACTATCAACGGGCTTATAACAGTTATAAACGGGCACAAATTCAGGTTCAAGCGGCCCAATCACGTTTAAGCGCATTTGGTGCAGTGAATGCCAGTAACGGGCGCTATATTTTAAAAGCCCCAATTTCTGGCGTGATCAGTAAAAAGGATTTGGTTCTCGGGGAAAATGTTCAGTTAGCCGATCAACTCTTTACGATAGACCGGTTAGATCAACTCTGGCTTGAATTTATTGTTCCAAATTCTGAAATTATGGGCTTAGCCCCGAATCAAAAGATCGAATTTAAATCCTTGCAAACAGAAAAGGTTTATCAAGCTGTTATTCAGACTTTAAATACTGAAGCGGATATTCAAACAGGTCGTCTTCAGGTGCGAGCAAAAGTTGAATCGAATGCAACCGAATTACGTCCAAACTTGATGGTGAACGTACAGTTGCAACAACGGAGTGAAAGTACCGCATTACGGGTACTTAAGTCCGCAGTTCAGAATGTCGATGGAAAAGATGTGGTTTTTGTCGCCACTCAGCATGGACAAAAAGTTGAATTCAGTCCGCAACCTGTGAAATTAGGGCAATCATCTGGGGAGAGCCAATGGATTGAAGTGGTGAGTGGGCTTAGTCAGGGACAAAAATATGCCGCTCAAGGCAGTTTTTTACTGAAATCCGAGCTGGAAAAAGGAGAGGCTTCACATGAGCACTGAAACTCCTCAAATTCCAGACCACGAATCGGTAAAACCTGAAGGACTGTTTGATCGACTGATCCAGTTTTCTATCCATAACGCAATCTGGGTCATGCTGTTTATTGCGGCTTGGATTGCTATTGGTATTTATAGTTATCAAAAGTTACCGATTGATGCTGTACCAGATATTACCAATACTCAGGTGCAGATTAACACTTCAGCCAATGGTTTTACGGCTTTAGAAATGGAACAGCGGATTACATATCCAATCGAGAATGCCATGTCAGGCATGCCGAAAATGGAACAAACCCGTTCGATTTCACGCTACGGCTTATCGCAAGTGACCATCATTTTTGAAGATGGCACGGATATTTACTGGGCCAGACAGCTTATCAACCAGCGCTTGCAAGAAGCAATGGGAGAAATGCCTGAAGATGTGCAACCTAACATGTCGCCTATTTCGACAGGTTTAGGTGAAATCTATCAATGGGTGATTAAAGCCGAACCAAATGCTAAAAAGCCGGATGGAACCCCTTATTCGGCGATGGATTTACGTGAAATTCAGGATTGGATTGTAAGACCGCAATTACAGCGCGTAAAAGGCGTTGCTGAGATCAACAGTATCGGTGGCTTTAATAAAACCTATGTGGTTGCCCCTGATCTGAACCGATTGCAACAATTGCAAATTCCTTTGTCTGATTTACAAACTGCCTTAACAGAGAATAATGAAAACCGTGGTGCTGGCTATATTGAGAAAAATGGACAACAGCTAACGGTTCGTGTTCCCGGCACTTTAAACACGATTGAAGATATCCAGAACATCAGTATTGCCAATAAAAACGGCTATCCGATTCGGGTGGCAGATGTCGCCAATGTCTCAATTGGTCATGACTTAAGAACAGGGGCTGCAACCTATAATGGTGAAGAAACTGTATTGGGTATTGCCATGATGATGATGGGAGAAAATAGCCGTACCGTTGCTCAAGCCATTGATGAAAAGGTGCAATCGATCCAGCAATCGCTACCTAAAGGTGTGGTGATTGAGACTGTGTATGACCGTACGCATTTGGTTGATCGGGCGATCAAAACCGTTCAGAAAAATTTGATTGAGGGTGCAATCCTCGTCATTGTTATTTTATTTCTCTTTCTAGGTAATTTCCGTGCTGCGCTGATCACGGCTTGCGTTATTCCACTGTCAATGCTGTTTACCTTGACGGGAATGGCAGAGCAGAAGATTAGTGCAAATCTGATGAGTTTAGGGGCACTGGACTTCGGTATTATTATTGATGGTGCAGTGGTTATTGTAGAAAACTGTATCCGTCGGCTAGCAGAAGCTCAGAAGCTGAAAGGTGGTTTACTTAGCCGTTCTGAAAGATTTAAAGAAGTCTTCTTGGCTGCAAAACAGGCGCGTCGTCCTCTGATTTTTGGACAGTTAATTATTTTGGTGGTTTATCTACCTATCTTTACCCTGACGGGTGTAGAAGCCAAACTTTTCCATCCTATGGCAATGACTGTTGTACTGGCTTTAATTGGGGCCATGATTTTATCTGTCACTTTTGTGCCAGCCGCAGTTGCCCTATTTGTCACTGGAGAAGTCAAGGAAACCGAAAGTCGCTGGATGCATTGGCTTAAAACCAAATATGAACTGCTTTTAGATAAAGCCTATGAGCTTCGTTTATTTGTGACTATTGTGGCTGCCTGTATTTTAGTGCTTACGGGCGTGCTAGCCACTCAAACAGGTAGCGAGTTTGCACCTCAACTGGGTGAAGGTGATTTTGCTGTTCAGCAAATGCGTTCCCCAAGTACAGGGTTAGAACAGTCACTGAGAATGCAGGAAAATACTGAAAAGTTACTGTTGAAAGAATTTCCTGAAATTAAAGCGATCTTTGCCCGTACCGGTACAGCAGAAGTGGCCACAGATGTTATGCCACCCAACATTTCAGATGGCGTGGTACTGTTAAAACCTCATGATGAATGGCCTGATCCAAAACAAACGATTGATGAGCTTCGCCAAAGAATGATTACTTTCTTAGCGACATTGCCGGGAAATAACAGTGAGTTCTCGCAACCCATTGAACTGCGCTTTAACGAGTTAATTTCAGGGGTGCGAAGTGATGTGGGTGTCAAATTATTTGGTGATGACATGGAGATTCTAAATCGCGAAGCGAATAAAATTTCTCAAAAAATTAACTCAATTTCAGGCGCGACAGCCGTTAATGTAGAACAGACCAGTGGCTTACCCTTGTTGAATGTAGAGGTGGATAAGTCCAGAGCTGCACAATATGGCTTGTCGGTAAGAGCAATTCAGGATCTGGTAGCTACAAGTGTCGGTGGCCAGAATGTTGGAACAATTTTACAGGGAGACAAGCGTTTTGATTTTGTCATCCGTCTAGATGAATCCCAGCGTAGTCCTGAACAGTTAGCGGTACTTCCTATTCAATTGCCGAATGGTGGTTTAGTCCAACTGCAAGATGTGGCACGCGTTGAAAATATCCTGGGTATTAATCAGGTCAGCCGTGAAAATGGTAAACGTCGAGTGGTTATTACTGCAAATGTAGAAGGACGTGATTTAGGCTCATTCGTAACAGAGCTTCAGAGCACGTTATCCAAACAGGAATTACCAAGCGGTTATTGGATAGATTATGGCGGTCAATTTCAAAATCTGATGTCTGCAAAAGCGCGTATGCAATTGGTGGTTCCGCTCGCATTGTTGACGATCTTTATTTTATTGATGGCTGTATTCCATAATATCAAAGAAAGCTTACTGGTCTTTAGTGGTGTACCGTTTGCCTTATGTGGAGGCTTAATCGCGTTGTGGTTGCGTGACATTCCATTATCCATGTCAGCAGGGGTTGGCTTCATTGCACTATCGGGGGTGGCTGTACTGAATGGCTTAGTCATGCTCACCTTTATCAAAGAGTTGCGACAACAATATGACCTTTATTATGCAACGTGGCAGGGTGCAATTTTGCGTCTTAGACCTGTGCTGATGACCGCTTGTGTGGCGTCCCTTGGGTTTGTCCCGATGGCTTTGGCAACCGGAACTGGGGCAGAAGTACAGAGACCTTTAGCAACAGTGGTTATTGGAGGAATTATCTCCTCTACCCTGCTTACATTGGTTTTATTGCCCGTACTGTACCGCTGGATGAATGAAAAGAAAGCTTCTTAATCCAATAGATTAGTCGATTTACAGCAGAGATATTGGCTGTTATCCAATATCTCTGCTCATCATAAATAGAATAAGGAAAATATTTTATGTCAGAACATCATGATCATAGCCATGCGGTTGTTACTGAAGAAAATAGTAAGAAGTTAATGGTTGCTTTGGGTTTAACGACTACTTTTTTAATAGTAGAAGTTGTCGCTGCTTTTATTACCCAAAGTTTGGCTTTGTTATCTGATGCAGCTCATATGTTTACTGATGTAGCCGCTTTAGCTATTGCTCTTGCCGCTATCAAAATTGGTAAAAAAGCCGCAGATGATAAAAGAACTTTTGGCTATCAGCGATTTGAAATTTTAGCGGCTCTGTTTAATGCGGTGATGCTTTTTGTGGTAGCAATATATATTGTATATGAAGCTTATCAACGTTTTACGAACCCTGCTGAAATTCAAAGTGTTGAAATGATGATTGTCGCGGTCATTGGTTTGGTCGTAAATTTGATTTCAATGAAAATCCTTTCTGCTAGTGCTGAAGGAAGTCTAAATATAAAAGGTGCATATTTAGAAGTTCTTAGTGATGCTCTAGGATCGATAGGCGTGATTATCGGAGGAATAGTTATTTATTTTACCCAGTGGATGTGGGTTGATACCGTAATCGCTGTGTTAATTGGCTTCTGGGTCTTACCTCGAACTTGGATTTTATTAAAACAAAGTATTAATATTCTGCTTGAAGGAGTTCCTGATGAGATTGATATTGAGTCGTTAAGAAATGATTTATTGAAGCTAGAGGGCGTTGAAGGGATTCATCAGTTGAAAGTCTGGGCTATATCCTCAAAAAATATTCATTTAACTGCTCATTTGGTTGCTCCTAATAGCGATCCAGATCAGCTCTATCAAAAGGCCTTAGACGTTCTAAAACATAATCATAGTATTACTGAAATTACGTTACAAATAGAAAGTACGGAATGTAATACATTGGAACAGCATAAACATTAAAGTGCTGCTCTTTCTACATAATGGACAGATGACTAGGCTGATAAACCTTACCATTTTCCTGTATTACACTTCTATTTATCACACGCACTTTAAACACCATCCTGAGACATTTTAAAATTACAAGAATGTAATTTATGAGTCCTCTGGGTGTTAATTCTTTAAAGTTAGAATATCTAACAAGTATTAAATGAGAGTAAATAAACATGCTATTCAAAAATAAATTTTGTACTAAATTACTGTTAATTAGTGCATTCTTTAGTATCGCAAGTTTTAGTTATGCAGATGGCGGCTTGTTATTTCTTGAAAAGAATTTAAAAGCTTCTAAAGTTGAAAATTCTAAACAAAAACAAGTTAAAAATAATGAATCAAATGAATCAAATGAATAGTTGGGTTGCATAAATAAATCAATTAGACTTATTCATTCAGCAATATAATTCCTGAATGAATAAGTTTATAACTAAAACCTATCACACCATTAGTTGAACTACATATAATTATAATATTAAAAATAAAGTATTTTTTTTAATCCCATTTCAATGGGTCATCTTTATATATCTCAATTTATGTTGTAAACATACAATAGACTTCCTTCATAAATCATTTTTCAATCAATTTAATTGTTTATCTTTCACCCAATCTAAATTGTATATGCCAGCAAGTAAATTAAACCGCAGGTTTAATCTTTTACGACGATTTCTATATACACAAGATAAAATCTTAAAACATTTCATCCTTCCAAATACATGCTCTACTTGAATTCGTCTACGACCAATCTCTGTATTTAACTTTTTTAATTCAGAATCTAATTTTTCAGTTTTCTTTGCTTTAGATGGCATGAGGTATCCAAAACCCAATTTTTTTATCCCTAAATACCCCTTATCAACGATAAAAAAGGGCTTAAATTTTAATTTCCTCATACTTTTTTTAAATATTTTAAAATCATGCATGCTTCCATGACTTCCACATACACTCAGTATTTCACCTGTTGTATAGTGCATAGATAGCTGAAATTTAAAGGTATGTCGCTTTTTTTTACCGCTATACCATTTCTTCTGTTTTTTTTGGACGTTGAACTAATATTTCAGTTGCATCAATCACAACAACTTCCCAATCCACTTCATCTCGATTAGGAAGTTGTTTTGGCAAGTTAAATTTTCCAGAACGGATTAAGGTATCTTCAATAACACGTGTGATACGAATTGCACTCGTTTCAGATACACCGTAACTCATACCAAGATGGAAAAATGTTCGATATTCTCTCCAATATTCTATACATAAGAGCAAACGATCTTCCAACGGTAATTTATGCGGTCGTCCTTTACCAATATGACGAGGTAAATGCTTATTTAGCTCGGCCAACATGAGGTTAAATGTAGCCCAACTAACACCGGTAAGCCTACGAAACTTAACGTTTGATAATTTTTGAATATCTTTGAATTTCATCCAAGGATTATCTCTTGAATTAAATAATTTTGCTCATTAATTTAAGATCAAATAAATTGTACGTTTTTTGATTTATGACGGAAGTCTAATGTAATTTCTAAATAAAAATATCCAATTTTTTTAAATCACTTCAGGATATAAAGCTTTAGCTATGCCAAAGCCAATTAAACCTGCTATGGCTAAATATAGGGCTTTCATGTACCACATGCCCCAAAGTACAGTTATTTTATTTGCTGAAAACTTATGTACTGGCTGACTTAAAAAATTGGTTGTTTGGTTAAATGACTTTTCAGATGCTTCAAGAGCATAATAATTTAATGCGGGGAACAAGCAAGCAACCAATAAAATAGCGATTGCGGGAAACACAAATGCTTTAGGCAGACTAAATTTTATTGCGAA
Source organism: Acinetobacter sp. CIP 64.7 (assembly GCF_000369745.1). Classification (GTDB taxonomy): domain Bacteria; phylum Pseudomonadota; class Gammaproteobacteria; order Pseudomonadales; family Moraxellaceae; genus Acinetobacter; species Acinetobacter fasciculus. Next base: position 167,767 of record NZ_KB850178.1, read on the forward strand.
TTATAAAGCCGCACCTACACCAATAATGCCTAAAAAGGATTTAGTAAAGCTTGCAAAGTCTAAGCCAGTTGTGCCTGCACCTTTCCACATCAAAAAGCCTATGTGGGGCAGTAAAAAAGTTTCATACTAAGTATTAAAGTATCATACTGAGCAATAAATTCTCATACTAGATTGCTCAAAGGATTTATCTATGGCCTTACCTAAATACAATCTTGAATGGTGTCAAAACTATGCGAAACAGCATAAAGGAGAATGTCTTTCAAAAGAATATCTAGGTAGGACTGTTAAACTCCTATATAGATGTGAAAAAGGCCATGAATTTTATGCCACTCCTGCCGTTCATATACATAAAAAATCTTGGTGTAATGAATGTAGCAATAGAGATGTTGCGCATACCTATGAATTTGTTAAGGAATTTATAGAAAGTAAAGGCGGTGTTTTATTTTCTACAGAATACATCAATGTACGTCAGAAGCTTGATGTGCAATGTGAAAAGAAGCATAAATGGAATCCTACTTTTCAAAACTTATTTCACAATAACTCATGGTGTCCAGTTTGTTCTGGTACAGGTAGGCGTACCTATGGCAAACGTGTAAGGGTCATAAGCTAGTATGAAACTTTATTACTCATAAATGTTTCATGGATTCATATCTAAAGTTCCAGTATGAACATTTATTGTTTTTTCAGTTTATATGCTTTCACATAAAATCAAAGGCTTGAGAGTAAGCCAATCTGCTTTTAAATATTCAATAACCTCTGTTTTGTATAAGCCATTCACCGTTTCAGCCAAAGCAATATCATATGAATCACCAGTTGTACCGACTGATGCTCGTAAATTTGCTGCCTCTAAACGATGACATTGTTGTCAAAATGCAGGGTATTGGTGGCTCCCCTTAGGGGCATAATTTGTTGAAGCCTAGGTTACTACTAAAAAATTAAAAAATAGGAGCTTAGAGCTCCCATTTTTATATTAACTTTCTAAGTCCCTATGTTACTTTGAAGAATACTTCATCATAATGTCCGAATACAGCTATATTTTTTTGATTTCTACAATATCACTGGATTCAATGAGCGATTGGATATTACCAAATAAACTTTGAATATAATCAGACGCTATATGGATATCTAAATCCTCCCTGCTACGCCATTCTTCTAAGAAGAAATATCTACTCGAGTCATTTTCGCTAATATAAAGCTCATATTTCAAGCATCCTTCTTCGTGAAGCGTAGGCTCTATTACACTTTTTAAAAGCGCTTCTAACGTCTCTTTTTGATCTGACTTTGCCTTAAAGTTCGCAATTACTGAAATAGTCATTATTTCACCTTTAATTTGTTTTAGAAGTTTTCTAGTACAATTTTGCCTTTTGACTTACCTGATTCAAGTAACTTATGCGCCTTCTCCAAGTTTGCAGCGTTAATTTTGCCTAGATTTTGGTTGAGGGTACTTCTAATTTTTTGCTGGTCAACTAATTGAGCAACCTGTTGCAATAGATCACCTTGCTTTTCAATATCATCGGTTTCATACATTGAACGGGTGAACATCAACTCCCAATGGATAGAAATAGATTTAGTCTTAAATGGCATAATATCAAATGTTTGTGGATCATCGATCAATCCAAGCTTGGCTTGTGGTGCAATCAGAGAAACTATTTGCTTGATATACGTTTCTGTATGATTTGTAGAGAATACATATTTTGGTTTTTCAATGCCTAGTGTCTCGATTTGTGCATTTAAATCTTTGCTATGATCAATGACATGGTCGGCACCAAGTGATTCCACCCAAGATTTCGTTTCTTCCCGTGAAGCTGTTGCTATAACGGTCAGATTTGTTTTTGCTTTTAGGAGTTGGATAGCAATTGATCCTACACCGCCTGCACCACCAATAATTAAAATACTGCCAACTTCTGTTTCTGAAATTTGAAATCGATCAAACAGCATTTCCCATGCCGTTATTGCAGTTAATGGCAATGCTGCTGCTTCTGCATTAGATACTGTAATTGGTTTAAGACTGATAATTCGTTCATCGACTGCTTGAAACTCAGCATTACTACCATCTCGGGTTAAATCGCCAGCATACCAAACAGAATCTCCTACTTTAAACGCGGTAACTTTTGAGCCAACTTCAATAATTTCCCCAACGGCATCCCAACCTAAAATACGATTATTTGCTTCAGACGAATTTTTTCTCACTTTGGTATCAACTGGATTCACAGAGATTGCCTGAACTTTTACCAGTACATCACGCTCCTTAAGCGTAGGCTTCGCTTTTTCAATATCTACCAATGAATTTTTAAAATCATCATGGTTATTGATAACATACGATACGGCTTTCATAGATTTGTCCTTAACTTTAAAAAAATATAGTAAAAATAGGAGCGAAGTGCTCCCATTTTATGTTATTCAATCATTAAAACTCTTGGCTCGTTGGGCGCAAAACAATTTCATTAATATCTACATCCGCAGGCTGTTCAATTGCATAAGCAATTGCTCGAGCGACTGAGTCAGCTGGTATGGCTTGTTTGTAGAAATCAGTAACAAACTCTGAACTTTCTTTATGAGAAGAACCGAATTTTAGTTCTGACTCAATTGCACCAGGCTCAATAGTCGTCGTTCTAATTGTTCCCCCAACTTCATGACGAAGGCCTTCAGAGATGGCTCTTACAGCAAACTTAGTACCGCTATAAACAGTACCTCCTGGACTAAATACTTTTAACCCTGCAACAGATGCGAGATTAATAAAGTGTCCAAAGTTTTGTTTTTGGAAAACAGGCAGTGTAGCTGCTATACCATAAAGAACACCTTTAATATTAATGTCGATCATACGATCCCATTCATCAACTTTTAGCTCACTTAATGGTGCAATAGACATTAATCCAGCATTGTTTACCAATACATCGATTTGACCAAATGCGCTTAATGCCTTTTCAATAAGTGCTTGTACTTCATGTGGTTTGGTTATATCCATACCAATAAATTCAGCTTGACCACCTTCAGCACGAATGTCGTGAACAATAGCCTGTAATTTTTCAGTACGTCTAGCACCAAGTACAACCTTTGCACCTTTTTTAGCAAGTAAGCGAGCAGTAGCTTCACCTAAACCACTACTTGCACCTGTGATAACAATAACTTTATTTTCTATATTATTCATACAAGTAACCTTCAACTTATCTGTCAATCATATTTGATGGATTAAGTATTACAGCCTTGTTAGGTATAATAAATGAATAATATTATCTTTCAGAATTCCTATTTACGGAATAATTACCATAACACAGGATTGGACATGCAGAACAAATTGGAAATGATGCGTATCTTTTGTGTCGCAGCAGAGTCTCGAAATTTTAAAGAGGCAGCCACTCAGCTGGGTATTTCCCCGCAGGTAGTGACACGGGCAATAAAAGAGCTAGAAGAGCAGCGCGGAGAGATTCTGTTTTACAGGAGTACTCGACAAATTAAAATTACCGCTGATGGTGAGCGTCTGGCAAAGCAAGCACATTTTGCGGTAGGATCCATTGATGCTCTGTTTGTAAAAGACACCAAGGAAAAACGAGATGAAATGCGTGGGACCGTCCGTCTTACTGTGTCGTCTGTGTTAGGGCGCAAATTGGTAGTACCCGCACTAGCAGAATTTGCCACACGTTATCCAGATTGAACCGTACCGGGTTTGTCGGAGAGTCAATATTCTGAGAGACTATCCCGATGACAAAATTAAAATATACCCCTGAAATCAGAGAAAGAGCGGTTCAATTATTGATTGAATCCGAGAAAGATTATCCATCGAATTGGGCTGCAATCACAGCAATTGCTCCTAAAATTGGCTGTACTCCTGAAACACTACGTGTTTGGTATCAAAAATACTTAGATCAACAAAATCCAGTTAAAGCACAGCAGCTTTCAGACCAAGAACGTATCAAACAACTGGAACGCGAAAATAAAGAACTGCAACGTGCTAACGAAATTCTACGTAAAGCAGCGGCTTTTTTCGCCCAGGCGGAGCTCGACCGCCCACACAAATAATGGTGGATTTTATCCATAACAATAAGGCGTTATATGGTGTTGAGGCGATTTGTAGAATTTTACCGATCGCTGCTTCAACCTATTACCGGACTTTAGATCTCGCAGACAATCCAGAACATCGAGCGAAACGGGATCTGCATGACCTTCATCATGCTGAACAAATTAAACGAATTTGGAAGGAAAGTTCAGGTCGGTATGGTGTGCGTAAGGTCTGGCAACAACTGAAACGTGAAGGCTATGTGATTGCACGTTGTACAGTTGCTCGATTGATGCAAAAGCTAGGTATACAAGGTGTTTGGCGTGGTAAGAATAAACAAACCACCCGTAACCGAGATGACCAAAAACGGGCAGATGATTTAGTGAAACGTAATTTTAATGCTGATCATCCAAACCAACTATGGGTGGGTGACTTTACGTATATTCAAACAAATTCAGGCTGGGTTTATACTGCATTTATTATTGATGTGTTCTCACGAGCAATTGTTGGATGGAAAGTATCGACACGGATGAATACAGATATGGTGCTCGATGCATTGGAGCAAGCATTGCATGATCGAGGCATGCCAAAGAATGTGATTCATCATTCCGACAGAGGTGTGCAATATCTTTCCATTCGCTATACCAATCGTTTAGAAGCAGCAAATTTACGAGCATCAGTCGGTACGACCGGTGATTCATACGATAATGCTTTGGCTGAAACGGTGAATGGCTTATACAAAACAGAGGTGATTGAATATCTAAAAGCAGATTGGCAAGGTTTAGCAGATGTACAACTTGCGACACTAAATTGGGTAGATTGGTTCAATAAAGAGCGTGTACATAGTGCACTAGGTTATGTATCACCTTTTGAGTTTGAAGCAATGTACTATGATAAGATTAACCCGTTAGGTCAGGTGGCCTAACTTAAATAAAAAAGTCTCCGACAAACCCGGTACGGTTCAGATATTGTCGTGGATTGTGTGCTAACAGATTCACACTCGGATGTGATCGATGAGCGGATAGATATCGGGATCAGATTTGGATTTTTGCCGGACAATCGATATGTGGCAAGGGAATTGGCTAAAGTGAACTTTTATTCTGTGGGTACGCCAGAGTTAATTGATAAGGTTGGAATGCCTAAAAAAATTATTGACTTAGATAAATACCCTCTAACAGCACTATTCGATCATAAAACAGGGCGTTACTGGCCATGGACATTCACCGAAAGTCGAAGCTTCACGCCATCAAAGCCTCGTTTTATTACAGATGATCTAGAAGCTGAATTTCAAGCTATTCTCGCTGGAGTTGGATTCGGACACATGCCTGGATTTCTAGTTTTGCCGTGGCTTAGGAGTGGTAAGCTCATTCAGATACTTCATGAGGAAACCTCTCCCGTTTGGCGCCTGTATTTATATCGTCCACAGCGGGGCCCGACACCTTTGCGAATCCGAGCATTGTTTGATTACTTAGTGGAAGTGCTGGGCCATATAGAAACCTGAATCAGATAAGACCATCATGTATCTAGAGTAACTACAATTTTTCCTATTTGCTGATTTGATTCAAGATAGCGCTGAGCGTCATGCATGTCCTCAAAGTCAAAGCAACGGTCGATCACTGGGCGAAGATATCCTGCACCTATACTGCTAAGAATAAATCGTCTGGCTTGCTCCCTTAAAACAGGGTCATGGAGAACCTCAAGGAACAAAAAACCTCGCATGGTTAAGCTCTTGCGTAATGCAACTTTAAGAGGAAATGGTGTGATCTCAGGGCTAAGTGCACCATGCATAACCATAGTTCCTCCTACAGACATCGCTTTTGCAATCTGTTCAATATGTGGCCCTCCTACAGCATCGAAGGCGACATCAAGATGTTCTCCACCTAAACGTAAAACAAGCGCCTCATACAAATCTGGTTCATCTTCACTGGCTATAACATTTTTAACACCGAGATCCAGTAAACGTTGCTTTTTCTCTATCGTCTGTGTACTTGCAATGACCTTAGCACCCGCTGCTTCAGCTATCTGTATCGCAGCTAGTCCTACGCTACTTGAAGCTGCTGTGATCAAGATTGTTTTTCCTTTCGAAACTCCACCAGCATGGATTACACCACCCCAAGCCGTCAAATACTGCATCCAGATTGAGGAAGCTTCTTCCCAGCTTAAACTATCGGGTTTGTGAACTAAAAAAGTTTCTGGAATCAGAAGCTTGTCCGCATATGTCCCATATTTGGCTAGATTGTCAGTCGGAAGAATCGATACTGCATCTCCTGGAGAAAATTGGCGTACACCTTCACCTATCGCCAGAACTACGCCTGCTCCCTCATATCCCAGACGAGAGGGGAATACTGCCTTTTGAATATAAGTACCACGCCGAAACATCACATCAGCCCGGTTGAGTCCGATCGTTTTCATCTGGATTAGAACTTCTCCTGCGGCTGGTAAAGCCACAGGAAGTGTTTCTAATGTCAGAACATCTGTATCTCCAATAGAATTGAAGCGCCAAGTCTTGGCCTGAAGTGCGTTAAATGACATCAATCACGACCTTAATATTGGCAGAGCGATCTTGAACAGCATCATGAGCCTCAATCGCTTGATCTAGAGTAAAATGACGAGGATCAACAATAGGACGCAGTTTACCTTCCTCAACGAGACGAGTCGCGATCTTAAGGACATCACCATGATGAGAACGGCGATTACCTGTTAACATCGGCAATAGGACGAATACGCCAGACAGTGTGGCACACCGTAGAGATGAACTCGCTAAATTATGATTACCAAATGCAGCACAGCTGGTAATGTGGCCATAGTGAGTTGTCATTGAAAGTGAAGCTTCTAGTACTGGACCACCCACAGTGTCGTAAACAATGTTAAAACCTTGACCCTCAGGGCTTGCAGCAATAATGTCATCGGAAGATGCTGTTGTGTAATCGAGAGGTGTTGCACCGAGTTCTGAAATCAGTGATTGATCAGCTGTACGACCAGTCGCCCAAACATTTGCATCAAGTGCTTTTGCAAGCTGAACCACCATATAACCAACGCCACCAGCACCACCCTGAACCAGTACAGTTTGCCCTGGTTGGACCTTAGCATTATCCACTAAACCTTCCCAAGCGGTGAGGAACGTCAATGGTAGTACTGCTGCCTCGCGCATAGAGATATTCCGTGGCTTTAATGCGATCAGATCAGCATCTGCTACAACATATTCTGCTAAAGATCCTTGAAGACCACGAACGCCACCAATCAGACCGTAAACTTCATCTCCGACGTTGAAGTGAGTGACACCTTCACCAATAGCAGTTACAACCCCAGCCATATCTGTTCCCAACACGGCAGGAAGCTCTGGCATAGCATATGGTGCTTCACCAAGACGAATTTTATAATCAATAGGGTTTACACCACTAGCATGAATACGTACTAGAACTTGCCCAGCCTCAGGTTGAGGTATAGGGAGTTCTACACGTTTAAATTCATGATCACCAAAATTTTCTAAGATAAGAGCATTCATCATCTTATTCATAGTTATTCCTTATTCTTAACTGGGGGATGATATGCACAGTACCAAAGTAAATTAATCCAATAAATGATATTTATAGGATTTGATAATTCCTAAATAATGAATAATAAATATTATCCGCTCACTAAAAATATTCTAGTACAGTCTGTAAAGGCAGTTTAATCTAAACTGTCGGTAGTATTTTCAAGGCTTGAAACGTTCAAAATATCTACAAAGTGGCTAAAATTTGAAACATAATTCTAAAAGGTCACAGCATCACAAAGAACATGAGCCAAAATAAAAAATGGGAGCTAAAAGTCCCATTCTTTGTGACTTTAGCATCAGCTCTACGATGTTAATTTAAAAAAAACTAAAAACAGGGATAGAAAATTTTCGCTAAAGAGCTTTTTGATTTTCGATTTATAAAAAATATTGCTTTTTTTATACTATGGGGTACTATAGTATAAAAGCTAGCAAATAAGGAGGTCTGATGCCTAATCAGGTTGAAGACAAAAAAAAGATTCTTCTACGCGTCAGAAGGATCAAAGGTCAGACGCAAGCGATTGAAAAAGCGTTAGAAGACAATGTGGAATGTGGTGCAATTCTGCAACAAATATGCTCTGTGCGTGGTGCTATTAATGGTTTAATGAATGAAATGCTGGAGGTTCATTTAAAGGACACTTTAGTATCAGGTGAAACCACAGAACAACAACGAAAAGAAGAATTGGCTGAAATCGCCAAGATTCTAAAATCATATTTAAAATAGATCTGTATAAGGAATTATTCCATGAAGTCACGTGCTGCTGTTGCGTTTGGTCCTGGTCAACCTCTTCAAATTGTTGAGGTCGATGTTGCACCACCGAAGAAAGGTGAAGTATTAATCAAGATTTCCCATACCGGTGTGTGTCATACAGACGCATTTACTTTATCTGGCGATGATCCTGAAGGCGTTTTTCCGGCTATTCTCGGGCATGAAGGTGCTGGCGTTGTAGTTGAGGTTGGTGAAGGCGTGACTAGCGTCAAACCAGGTGATCATGTAATTCCACTTTACACCGCTGAATGTGGCGAGTGCGTATTCTGTAAATCTGGAAAATCGAACTTGTGTATTTCCGTTCGCGAAACTCAAGGTAGAGGCGTAATGCCAGATGGTACCACTCGTTTTTCCTACAATGGTCAACCGATTTACCACTATATGGGCTGCTCAACGTTCAGTGAATACACGGTAGTGGCAGAAGTATCATTGGCTAAAATCAATCCTGAAGCCAATCACGAACATGTCTGCTTACTGGGTTGTGGTGTCACAACGGGTATCGGTGCAGTACACAACACGGCTAAAGTACAAGAAGGTGATAGTGTTGCGGTCTTTGGTTTAGGTGGTATTGGTCTGGCAGTCGTACAAGCCGCACGTCAAGCTAAAGCAGGACGTATTATTGTGGTTGACATGAATCCAGATAAATTTGCGCTGGCAAAAGAGTTTGGTGCAACGGACTTCTTGAACCCTAAAGACTACGACAAACCAATCCAGCAAGTCATTGTCGAAATGACTGGCTGGGGTGTAGATCATTCATTTGAATGTATTGGTAACGTGAATGTGATGCGTTCAGCCCTTGAAAGTGCACACCGTGGCTGGGGACAATCCGTAATTATTGGTGTAGCTGGCGCAGGTCAGGAAATCTCTACCCGTCCATTCCAACTGGTTACTGGTCGTAAATGGCTAGGTTCTGCCTTTGGTGGCGTAAAAGGTCGCTCGCAACTTCCAGGAATGGTTGAAGATGCAATGAAAGGTAAAATTCAATTAGAACCATTTGTGACACACACGATGGGTTTGGATCAGATCAATGAAGCCTTTGATCTAATGCATGAAGGAAAGTCGATTCGTACTGTAATTCATTACGAATAATTCCGTCAGACCTTATACTTTTCCATGCATGTGAATCATGATTGACATGCATGGAATCCTCTAAAACGGCACATCATCTGTAAAACAGATCTATCTGTGTAGGCATCGTGTATAGGTTCAATAAACCTGCCTACATTTTAAATCTTTATGACTATTCTCTGTAGAGAATGTCAGACTCTTTGTTTACTCGATTTCTCATGAAGTCTTGCTCAACATAGGTAATTGATTATGGAAATAATTGAGAAACATGCTTCTTTTGGTGGATCGCAAGAAGTGTATCGCCATCAGTCAATAGCACTAAACTGTTCAATGAAATTCTCAATATATCTGCCACCTCATGACAAAGATGAGAAGTTGCCAGTTTTATATTGGTTATCAGGACTGACTTGCAACGAACAGAACTTTATTACTAAAGCCGGAGCACAAAAGTATGCGGCTGAACATAAAGTCATTATTGTTGCACCAGATACCAGCCCACGTGGAGAAGATGTACCAGATCATGCAGATTACGATTTAGGCCAAGGTGCAGGATTCTATGTGAATGCAACACAAGCACCCTGGTCAAAGCATTTCAAAATGTATGATTATATTGTGGAAGAGCTCAGAAATCTGATAGACCTGAATTTTCCGACCAATCAAGTCCAAAGTATTATGGGTCATAGCATGGGTGGTCATGGTGCATTAGTAATTGGGTTAAAAAATCCTGAGCTGTATAAAAGTATTTCTGCTTTTGCACCGATTGTTGCACCTAGCCAAGTACCTTGGGGGAAAAAGGCTTTCACACACTACCTTGGTGAAACCGAAACTTTATGGAAAAGCTATGATGCGATTGAATTAATCAAAAACGCTGAAGTTCATTTACCTATTTTAGTCGATCAAGGAACAGCTGATGATTTTCTTGAAGAACAGTTAAGGCCTAAGCTTCTTAGTGATATTTGTTTGGAACAAGAATATCCTCTGACACTTAACCTAAGAGAAGGGTATGACCATAGCTATTACTTTATTGCGAGCTTTATAGAGAAACATATAGAGTTTCACAGCAAATTCCTAGCTAAATAACTTTCATAGATATGAGGATGTACAATATTGTTCTTGAATGCTTCTTGAGCAATATAATTTCCAGATGAAGAGGTCAGCTTATAAATCTAAGGTAGAGTCAATTGATCCTTATATAAATAAGATTGAATTTAATCATCTCATATCTTGATTTTTTGATTCAAATGTTAATGATATTAACTTGAATAAATTCATAGCATTATGTCGAAATAAAAACCTAAATTTTGGCTCAGCTATGGGAATTTTTTTTAACTTTTATACAACAAAACTTTCTGACATGCATACATTAGCAATGTCAGAATCAGTTTGAATTATAATCAATTATGGAGTTTTAGTCATGCTTAAAACAGCTTTATATGTCCGTCTTGAAGCTAAACCGGGTAAAGAAGACGAAGTGGAAGCTTTTCTTAAAGCCGGTTTACCTATTGTCATGGAAGAACCTGCGACAGTTGCGTGGTTTGGCCTACGTCTTGGACCTACAACATTTGGTATTTTTGATGCATTTCCTGATGAGGCGGGTCGCCAAGCGCATTTATCTGGCAAGGTTGCAGCTGCTTTGATGGCTCAGGCCGAAGAGCTATTTTCAGAGCCACCATCTATTGAAAAAGTAGATGTTTTGGCGAGTAAACTACCAGCTTAAACCGATGCTTAAATGTATGAGGGTGCTGTCTGAAATTTTGAATGAAAGGCAGCACTTTAACGCTTTGAGGTTTGTCATAGGCTTTTTATTCAAGTTGGGCTACTTTATTTATTGGCTTAATCTCATCATTTAAATGGGGCAATATCCAAAACAGGGTAAATAAACGAATGCAACTATTTACATGCTTTATATTGAACCAATCTATCTAATTTACTGTCACATTTGTACATCTGCTAAACCGTGCCAATCTGCTTTTAAAATATTTAATCATTGCTATTTTGTATGAGCCATTCACTGTTTCAGCCAATGCGTTCACAACCATGTCAGTAGTCATACGTGTTGATACCTTTCATCCAACAATCGCTCGTGAAAATACATTAATAATAAAAGCGGTATAGAACAAGCCTGAATTTGTTTAACCATCACTAAAGTTGCAAGCTGAAATAATTTTTATAAAAATAGACGACTGGTCTATTTTTATGTATAGTTAGCACATGGTGTAGGCAAAAGCCGTAGTGTTGTCCGATTTTTTAAAAGTTTATTTGATGAATAACGGTGGTTTTTCAAATCAATTAACTGATCATTCTAGGATAAAAATATGCTGAATTTTAACTTTTATAATCCGACCCGCATTATTTTTGGTGGCGATACAATAGCTAAAATCAATGACTATGTGCCTACAGAAGCAAAAGTATTAATGTTGTTTGGTGGTGAAAGTGCACGTAAGAATGGTACTTTAGCTGAAGTGCGTGAAGCATTAGGTGCAAGAGAAATTCATGAATTTGGCGGAATTGAGCCGAATCCGAGTTATGAAACCCTCATGAAAGCTGTAGAGCTGATTCGTGAACAAAAGATTGATTTCTTGATGGCTGTCGGTGGTGGATCGGTAATCGACGGTACTAAATTTATTGCAGCAGCAGTCAATTATACAGGGGATACATGGGAGATTTTAGAAACCCATGGTAATAAAATTACCCAAGCTTTGCCTTTTGCGAGTGTACTCACCCTTCCGGCAACTGGTTCAGAAATGAATAGCGGTGGGGTAGTAACCAGAAAATCGACCCAAGCCAAATTGTCATTTAGCAGTCCCTATGTTTTTCCGCAATTTTCCGTACTTGATCCGAATAAAACTTTTAGCTTGCCGACGCGCCAGTTGGCTAATGGCGTGGTCGATGCATTTATTCATGTCATGGAACAGTACTTAACTCACCCTGTGAATGCACACGTACAAGATCGTTTTGCCGAAGGTCTATTGCAAACTTTGATTGAGATTGGACCGAAAATCTTGGAAGATTCAGCAGATTATGACACGCGTGCGAATTTGATGTGGGCTGCTAGCATGGCACTGAATGGGCTAATTGGAGCTGGTGTACCACAAGATTGGTCAACCCATTTGATTGGACATGAGCTCACGGCTTTATATGGTATTGATCATGCTCGTACCTTGGCCATTGTGTTGCCGTCCAATCTACAAGTGCGTCGTCAAGAGAAGCGAGAAAAATTACTACAGTATGCAGCTCGTGTCTGGCAGATTGTCGAAGGTGATGAAGAACAACGTATTGATACTGCTATTGCTCGTACTCGAGCCTTCTTTGAGCAACTTGGATTGCCGACTCGTCTTAGCGATTATGGACTGGGGGAGACAGATATTGAGATCATCATTACGCAACTTAAATCACATAATCTTACACAGCTAGGCGAACATAAAAATGTTTCATTAGAGATCAGTCGCCAAATTCTCGAGATGAGCATCTAAGCTAAATGCGCGTATCTGGCATGCTCTGACCCTGTAACAATGCTCCTCAATCATGAAAATTATCGGAGAAATAACATGAAAATTTTAATCGTTTTAACTTCACATGATCAACTTGGCAATACTGGTAAGAAAACAGGTTTCTGGCTAGAAGAACTTGCTGCACCGTATTACACCTTTATTGACTCTGGTGCTGAAGTTACGCTGGCGTCGCCTCAAGGTGGGCAGCCACCACTAGATCCGAAAAGTAATTTAGCCGATGCTCAAACTGAAACCACTCATCGTTTTGAAGCAGATCCAACTGCAATGCAAGCATTGGCACAGACACATAAACTTAGCGAAATTTCTGTAGCTGATTATGATGCAGTGTTTTATCCAGGCGGGCATGGCCCATTGTGGGATTTAGCAGAAGATCCGATTTCAATTTCTCTGATTGAACAGGCGATTCAGTCTGGCAAACCTGTTGCAGCAGTGTGTCATGCCCCGGGTGTTCTTCGTCATGTGAAAGCGAGTAATGGAGCGCCCTTAGTTAGCGGTAAATTAGTGACTGGTTTCACCAATACTGAGGAGGCCGCTGTAGGTTTGACTGAAATTGTACCATTTTTAGTCGAAGACATGCTTAAACAAAACGGTGGTCATTATTCTAAAGTTGATGATTGGCAAGTACATGTTCAAGTAGATGGCTTGCTGGTTACTGGACAAAATCCAGCATCTTCTGCTGCAACTGCCTCAGCATTACTTCAATTGTTGAAATAAAGAGTAGCTAGTGTCTGTTGTGGTGCTTAGCAGTGAATAAACTTCTGACTCTGAGCAACTGGCGCAATAAGCAAAATAACCCTCACTTAATGGTGAAGGGCCTGAGTTAATAGCTTTCCTTTATTTATTTTTCTATATACAGGAAGGATATTTTTTTTAATTTAGATCAATTAAGTCATGGTTACTTGGATACAATGAAATGAAAGACAGCAAACTTTTTCAAAACTTAAGCTTAGGCCCTTATGTTTTGCAAAACCGTATTGTATTGCCACCATTAACGCGGTCGCGCAGTACTCAGCCAGAGAATATTCCAAATGAACTGATGGCAACCTATTATCAACAGCGTGCCGGGGCAGGGTTTATGGTCACCGAAGGTACGCAAATCGAGCCACGTGGTCAAGGCTATGCTTGGACTCCCGGTATTTACAGCCCTGAACAGATTGCTGGATGGCGTAAAGTGACGGAAGCAGTGCATGCTAAAGGAGGCATTATTTTTGCACAACTTTGGCATGTTGGGCGTGTTTCACATACATCTTTGCAACCCGATCATGCATCACCGGTCGCACCCTCGGCTATTAGGGCTGATAGTAATGTTAAAGTGTTTATTGAGACCGGGCCCAATGCAGGGACCTTGGCTGATCCTTCAATGCCACGTGCTTTAAGCAATGCAGAAGTTAAAGAATTAGTGCAACTCTATGCTCAAGCAGCACGCAATGCCTTGGCTGCTGGTTTTGATGGGGTTGAAATTCATTGTGCAAATGGTTATTTGGTGAATCAATTTATTTCTGCACATAGTAACCACCGTGAAGATGAATATGGTGGATCACTAAACAATCGTTTGCGTTTTTTACGTGAAGTAGTACAGGCCGTTGCTGAGGTGGTTGGTGCAGATCGTTTAGGAGTGCGTTTTGCCCCGCTATTTGAAAGTACAGAGGAAGATCGTGTTTACATGGGGTTGGTTGAAGATGATCCACATGTGACTTATATTGAAGCCATAAAAATACTTGAAGAAGTTGGGATTGCCTATCTATCTATTGCAGAAGCTGATTGGGATAATGCACCAGAACTTCCTCATGATTTTCGTAAAGATGTCAGAGACACTTTCAGTGGTCGGATTATTTATGCAGGTCGATATACGGCAGAAAGAGGAACTCGAATTTTAGAGGCAGGGCTGGCCGATTTAATTGCATTTGGACGCCCATTTATTGCGAATCCAGATTTACCCGATCGCATCGCCAATGGCTGGCCATTGAATGCAGTAGATGCAAGCACTATGTATGGTGGGACGGAAAAAGGCTATATTGATTATCCAGCTTACGCAGATTAATATTGACTTAATGAGTTATTTTGCCAACCTTTGTGGTTGGCAAAATAACGACTTAAGATTGCTGTTGCTAGCACAATTTCTTCTTAAAACAAGTTCTTAAAATTTTTTAGCTGTGTAATGAGCCAACCTGCCAGTGGGAAAGAAATCAGTTGCGTTACTGGCACTAATACTATGACTTCAATCAACACCATCATCGGGAAACTTTGATGCTCAGTAATTGGCTTTAATAAAGTGAGAACCAGTAATAGTGTGGGATATAAGCCTAAATAACCAACTAAAATACGAGTCATGAGGGCTTTAGAAGGAGAATTCATTGTGCGCTATACTCATGGATTGTAAATTGATCTAATAGCAACACATTAATAAGTAATCATTGGACTGCTATCATGAATTATTAATTATGTAATTGATATTTAATCTAATTTTTATGAATCTTCACTTTTTAATAGAAATTTAGTTGCTCTCAGAGCTTGATGTAATGGCGTTTTATCTTTTTGCAACTTACTCAGTAATGCTGCACCTAACCACATTTGGTAAAGTACTTGTGCCAACGTTGAGGCCTCAGTATCTGCTTGGATAGACTGATCCTGTTTTCCCAAATCAATTAAAGCAGCAATACGTTGGATTACATCATCGACGCCAGCGGACATAATGGAGCGCATATCTTCAGATAGATCGGCAACTTCTGCGGCAAGTTTCACAATTAAACAGCTATCCGCCCAACCACACTGTGTTTCAGGATCTTCTATCCATAAATTAAAATACTCAATCAGCTTTTGATAAGGGGATTTATCGCTACGCCATACATCATTTAAACGGACTTGGTAATTATCTACATAATGCTGTACCAATTCACACCCGAAAGCTTCCTTGGATTGGAAATAATGATAAAACGAGCCTTTAGGGATTTCACAGCTCTGTAAAATTTCCTGTAATCCTACGCCAGTAAAACCTTTATGCAAAATCAGGTCTGAACTGGTGTTAAGAATGTGTAAGCGCTTCGCTTCAGACTTTTTAATAGGAGTAGGCTTCATATTAATTATTTACTCTATTGTAAAAAATAGACCAGTCGTATTGTTTTTTATTATAACTCATCTACAATGGATGTAAAGAAATTTTAATCATAATTTTTGATTGTGAATAGAAATACTTCTAAATAAAACATGGAGTTATATGTGTGAAAACAGTTATTAATCAACGTATCGTTTTAGCTCAACGGCCAGTCGGTGAGCCAAAACACAGCGATTTTCGTATTGAACAAGTTGAACTCAATGAACTTAAACAAGGCGAGATATTGTTAAAAACCATTTACTTGTCACTCGATCCTTATATGCGTGGTCGCATGAGTGATGCTCCTTCATATGCAGCACCGGTTGAAATCGGCGAAGTGATGGTCGGTGGAACAGTCAGTCAAGTGGTGGCCTCTAAAAACCCAAAATTCAAAGAAGGCGAGTGGGTTCTTTCCGGAAATGGCTGGCAGGGCTACGCAATTTCTAATGGGACTGCATGTCAAAGCTTAGGTATGCAACCTGAACATCCATCTTGGGCATTGGGTATTTTGGGAATGCCAGGATTTACTGCTTATATGGGGTTGTTGGACATTGGTCAGCCTAAAGCTGGTGAAACTTTGGTCGTTGCAGCTGCAACAGGACCTGTTGGTGCTACGGTTGGACAGATTGGCAAAATTAAAGGTTGTCGCGTGGTTGGCATCGCAGGTGGGCCTGAAAAATGTCGTTATGCAGTAGAAGAACTCGGCTTCGATGCTTGTATTAATCATCATGATGAAAATTTTGCAGAACAATTACAACAAGCAGCTCCCAACGGTATTGATATTTATTATGAGAATGTCGGGGGTAAAGTGTTTGATGCGGTATGGCCATTGCTTAACTCTGCGGCACGTGTACCGGTGTGTGGTGTGGTTTCCCAGTATAACGCTACCGAGCAAGCACAAGGGCCAGACCGTTTACCGGGCTTTATTTCCACCCTTTTAAAAAAGCGTATTCGCATGCAAGGCTTTATTATTTTTGATGATTATGGCAGTCAGTATCCGGAATTCTATCAGCAAATGTCTGAATGGTTGAAAGACGGAAAAATCAAATATAAAGAGTATATGGTGCAAGGTTTAGATAACACGATCAATGCTTTCAATGGTATGTTGAAAGGCGAAAACTTTGGCAAAGTGGTTGTAAAAATTTAAAAAAATAGGAATTATCATGATCACACTACATCATTTAGATCAATCACGTTCTTTTCGCATTTTGTGGTTACTTGAAGAAATCAAGCAGCCCTATGAGCTGAAACGCTATTATCGTGACTCAAGCACGCATTTGGCCCCTGACTCTTTAAAAACCATTCACCCTTTAGGGAAATCTCCAGTATTGGAATGGGATGGCAAAGTTATTGCAGAGTCAGGCGCAATCGTTGAGTTATTAATTCAGAAACTTGCGCCGCATTTAGCACCAGATATGGATGAATCTACCTATGTCGATTATTTACAGTGGATTCATTTCTCAGAAAGCTCTGCCATGCTGCCATTTTTGTTAAAAACGTTTAATACGATAGAAACCAAGCAGGGCACGAAGTTGGTATTTCTAGAAAATTATACTCAAGTTGAGTTCGATAAAGTATTTGGCCATTTAAATGAATATTTAAAAGATAAAGAATTTCTAGTGGCAGACCGTTTAACCGGTGCTGACTTTATGATGGGCTTTGGACTACATGCTTTAGTTTATCATATGGGACAAGGTGAAAATTATCCCCATATCCAACGTTACGTAGCAGGTTTAAGCCAACTACCTAGCTGGCAAGCCGCAGTACAAATTGAACAAAATGGTGTGAAAAGTCAAAAATAGCAAGATTGTTTTTTTAAGGCAATGTAAGCGTCCGCTGAACACACCTTATGAATTCATCCTATAAGCCTTAATTTAGTCCCCACTTAAAAACAAGTGGGGACTAAAATTTATGACTACAAATCACCAGACATCCATCGCATCTCTTGCGAAAAAACGAAGAACATACAGTGCTGAATTTAAACAGCAGATCGTTCAGGCTTGTAAAGCACCGGACGTTTCAATTGCTTCGGTCGCTTTGCAACATGGATTGAATACAAATCTTGTATCCAAATGGATTCGCTTAATTGATGGTAAGCCAGGGAATGATCGCTCACCACTACCGAATAAACCTGCATTTATTGCCTTATCTTGCTCTACACCATTAGATCCTACTCCTACTGACATGTTAACGGTTCAAATTACTTTACCCCACTCAAAAGCAGAAATTGGCTTGAAATGGCAAGTATCAGAAATATCTGCTTTAGCAGAATTACTCAAGGCACTTGCAACATGATCCGCATTGATGAAATCTGGCTTTCTACCCAACCTCTGGATATGCGAGCAGGTATGGATACGACCATGGCTCAGGTGGTGAGAGCCTTTGGCTACATCAAACCGCATTGTGCTTACCTGTTCTGTAATAAACGTGGCCATCGCATGAAAGTGCTGGTACATGATGGATTGGGCATCTGGCTGTGTGCCCGGCGGCTGGAACAGGGCAAATTTCACTGGGCTCAAGTTCACCAAGGTGAAACCGTGGCCCTCAGCCCGGAACAGTTACAGGCACTGATCCAAGGTTTGCCCTGGCAGCGCATTGGACGACAGCAGGTGGTGACGATGCTTTAAACCAGGCTCGACCATTCTGCTATTCTCCAAACGTTCTATTTCATTCTTCTCATGACCTCAGGCATACTGCGGTCATGAATACGCTGCCTGATTTAAGCCAACTGACCCATGAACAACTGCTGGAATTCACCAGGCAGTTGGCGCTGCAGCATCAGTCTCTAGCACAATCAAACCAACAATTGGATGC
>NZ_KB850178.1:186559-217394 GCF_000369745.1 Acinetobacter sp. CIP 64.7
AGCAGGATCAAACCAAATGGCAATATTTCCGCGACTCATGAGTGCTCGGTTATATGCGGGCCAATTGGTTGTGCGGTAGATTTTGTGTGTAGGCTTCTTCATTTGAAAATTATATCGCTGAAAAAGCCTTTACAGATAGGTTTGTGCAACAAAGCCCCTTCGAGATAAGAACGACGATCAATTAAGTGAATTGCTTACTTCAGATTTCATAATATCCAAAAACAAAAAACCCCTTACGATTAATGCACGTAAGGGGTTGTTTTATATGGTGGGCCCAGACGGACAACAACCCTCTCCTACCCTATTGTTTTTATTACACTAATTAATATTAAAAAATTACAGGATACAAGCTAGGATACATGATTTAAGTGTTGATTTTTTGATCAATCGAACTTTTTTCACCACCAAACTCCCCTACCACATCGTCAGATTCATTGGATTTTTACAATACAAAGTTTTTTGGTAAAAAAGGAACCAACATCAATGTAATGACAATTATCGATTTTAGTATGCTCTTTTACAATCGTATGACCTAAATAGATTTCATCAATATTTTCCACAGTATCGTAATGTTCTGAATGATTACGGATACGTCCTCTCCCCCAAAGTGCATTGCTATAAGCAGAAGTTACACCAGAGATATTATAGTCGCCTTGACTAATATCTTGCTTAAAGGCATTCCAATTATGTATGTCAATGTCTGCGTGCACCACACCGATCTTTTTATATTCCAATTGAACTTCTATGACTAAAGGCAACTGCTTAAAACGCTCGATAATTTCTAGTCGCTGTGTTTGAGATAACTGATAAAACCATTCACCTCCATTACGTGCATGAATATCTTTTATTTTAGGATCATGAGGTGACTTGATACACATTTCTTCATGATTACCACGCACCGTATAGAACCAAGGTTGGTCTAGTAATGAAATACACGCTAAGTTTTCTTCACCTCGATCTACAAGATCACCCGTACAAATGAGCACATCAATCTGAAAATCAAAATGAATTTTTTGGAGTTCTTGTATCAACAAACTATGGCAGCCATGTAAGTCACCTACCATATAGACACGATTTGCATGATCTGCATTTATTGTATAAATCAAGGAGCCGCTCATTAGTTTAATTATACCTTTCTGCTTTCACTATGATGATCACTTAAAAAGCTTCCAGTCAGTAGTATACGGTCAAAAATATAGTCATAGACAACAGGACTTTCTATATATCATCCAACCAGAGGAACACCATGATCTGACTTTCCATCCCTAGGAAGGGCCTCAGACAAACAAACTGGACATCCCCCTTTAAAACGATTCACTTGCGTTAATTGATGACAATCTTTGTCTCTGTACATTTCAAAATCAGCATGCTCTTCACTGAATGAAATAAGCGTCATAGGTGCTTTAATCACAGGATGCTCGGGTAAACTCTAATTCTACATATAAAACCTAGAACTATTGGCTAATATTTTCCGAGAAAGGTAAGCATCCGGCTAACACAGCCTTACCAAGCGATCCTATAAGCCTTAATTTAGTTCCCACCTAAAAACAAGTGGGGACTTAATCCATGAACATGGATATATATTCAGCAACACCTCCTGTTGCTAAAAAACGCCGAAAATACAGCAAAGAATTCAAACTCAGTATTGTCAATGCCTGCAAAAATCCTAATACCTCGATCGCTTCGGTCGCACTGCAACATAGTATTAATGCCAACCTTGTCAGTCGTTGGATCAGGATCTTCAGCCATCATGAGGGTGCCGTGCAGGATCCTACTCATGTGAATCCAGCATTTATTGCTTTGCCTTACACTGCTGCAATCAGCCAACCTATTGATGAGAGGATCACGTTGTGTATCACCGTGCCTCATACGAATAATGATATTCAGCTAAAATGGCAGACATCAGAAATACCTGCCTTGGCAGAATTACTCAAGGCACTTGCAACATGATCCGCATTGATGAAATCTGGTTGTCTACTCAGCCCATGGACATGCGTGCAGGTATGGATACGACCATGGCTCAGGTGGTGAGAGCCTTTGGCTACATCAAACCGCATTGTGCTTACCTGTTCTGTAATAAACGTGGCCATCGCATGAAAGTGCTGGTACATGATGGATTGGGCATCTGGCTGTGTGCCCGGCGGCTGGAACAGGGCAAATTTCACTGGGCTCAAGTTCACCAAGGTGAAACCGTGGCCCTCAGCCCGGAACAGTTACAGGCACTGATCCAAGGTTTGCCCTGGCAGCGCATTGGACGACAGCAGGTGGTGACGATGCTTTAAACCAGGCTCGACCATTCTGCTATTCTCCAAACGTTCTATTTCATTCTTCTCATGACCTCAGGCATACTGCGGTCATGAATACGCTGCCTGACTTAAGCCAACTGACCCATGAACAACTGCTGGAATTCACCAGGCAGTTGGCGCTGCAGCATCAGTCTCTAGCACAATCAAACCAACAATTGGATGCCAAAGTTCAACATCTTTCTATTCTCAATCAAAAATACGAGCATGAACTGGCGCTGTTTAAAAAGCACAAATTCGCCCAAAAGAATGAACACTTAACGGCAAAACAAATCCATCTCTGGGATGAAGCGGTTGAAGAAGATATTGCCGCGGTTGATCTAGAACTGGAACGGCTAAATGCAGATAAAACCAATGCAGCGACACAGAAAGCCAAAACCAATAAACCTAAACGTCGACCACTGCCAGATCATCTACACACCATCCGTATTGAGCATGAACCTGCATCAACCCAATGTGCTTGTGGCTGCCAACTCCGTCGTATCGGCGAAGATGTCAGTGAAAAACTGCATTTCAGACCGGCACAGTTCTATAAGGAACAGCATGTGCGTGGTAAATGGGTCTGTGATCAGTGTGACACTCTAACTCAGCAAGCGATGCCCGCCTATGTGATTGATAAAGGCATTGCTTCACCTGAATTGCTCAGCCATGTGCTGGTATCGAAGTATGCCGATCATTTGCCGCTGTACCGTCAGCGCCTGATCTATCAGCGGGCTGGCATTGATCTGTCCAGATCCACTTTATCTGACTGGATAGGTCGCTGCGGTGTAGAACTGGAACCTCTGGCCAATGCCTTAAAAGAGGTGGTGCTGCAACAGCGGGTGCTGCATGCAGATGAAACACCGGTCACCATCATGCGGATGGGTGAGAATAATAAAAAACCGAAGAAAGGTTATGTCTGGGCCTATGCCACCACACAGTATAATCCAGTTCAGGCGGTGATCTATGACTTTCAGGATAGTCGTTCAGGCCAGCATGCTGAAGAGTTCTTGAAAGGCTGGCAGGGCTATCTAGTCTGTGATGATTACAGTGGTTATAAAGCACGTTTTAAATCAGGCCAGGTGATTGAGGTGGGGTGCATGGCCCATGCACGTCGTAAATTCCATGAACTGCATGTAACTGGGAAAAGTCAGGTTGCTGAACAGGCCTTAGTGCTGATTCAGAAACTGTATGCGATAGAAGCAGAACTCAGGAAAAAGACCGATGGTACAGCGGAAGACCGCCGCGAATACCGACAACAGCATAGTCAACCAGTGATGCAACAACTATATGAATGGCTCAACCAACATCATCTGACAGTGCCATCGAGTTCTCCCACCGCCAAGGCTATCAATTACACTCTGAAGCGTTGGCCAGCCTTAAGCCGCTATCTGGATGATGGCAATCTACCGATATGCAACAATTGGGTAGAGAATCAGATGCGTCCCTGGGCGTTGGGACGCAAGAACTGGCTGTTTGCAGGTTCGCTGCGCAGTGGTCAGCGAGCGGCAAACATCATGACTTTAATCCAGTCAGCAAAGCTGAATGGCTTGGATCCGTATGCCTATTTAAGTGATGTGCTGAAAAGGTTACCGACACACAAAGTGACCCAAATTGAAGAATTGCTGCCGCACTGCTGGAAACCTAAATCGAATTAAAAAATAGGTATGGGATTCAGCGGACGCTTACCGAGAAAGTTATAGAAAGACTCCAAATACTCAATTGATGAAGGATATCCCCTATAAATTTCTTGTCGATGCAATATGTAATACGATAAGTGCGAAAATTGAAACTTAACTAGTCAAAAAGTACCGTTTAGTACCCTATATCGCACTTACCGTACAGAGAAAATACTATGTAATTTTAAAATTTCGTGGTTCATCCAAATTAAAAAGGCATTACTCGTAGCTTTGTACTTTTTCCATATCTAGACCCAAAACACCTAAGGGTTGTGTGAACCATGCGATATGGATAAATCAATCTCTCGTTTCTATAAAAATACTCTCTGTACACGACAAAAATAGATAACTCATTGAAATAATGTCACAATAATTGTTTTCTAACGACGAATACTATGACACATCTCAATGAGTTATATCTTATCTTAAACAAATATCTAAAATGGAACAAGTCACATTTAAAGTGCTTTGCGCTCATCATGCTTGTGATTATTTTAAAGCAAACATGTAATCTTTCTTCTGCATCTAAAGCCTTGCCCATCAAGTGCTTACCACAATCATTTTATCGACGTATGCAGCGCTTCTTTGCAGGTCAGTATTTCGATTATCGTCAAATTTCTCAGTTGATTTTCAATATATTTTCATTCGACAAAGTGCAACTGACTTTAGATAGAACCAATTGGAAATGGGGAAAACGAAATATTAATATCCTGATGCTCGCGATCGTTTATCGTGGAATAGCGATACCTATCGTTTGGACATTACTTAATAAACGTGGAAATTCAGATACAAAAGAGCGTATTGCTTTGATTCAACGCTTTATCTCCATTTTTGGTAAAGACCGTATTGTGAATGTGTTCGCAGACAGAGAGTTTATCGGTGAGCAGTGGTTTACATGGTTAATTGAACAAGACATCAACTTCTGCATTCGTGTTAAAAAAACTTTATTGTCACCAATCATTTAGGAAAGAATCATAAAATCAGTGATTTATTTCGCCATCTTCAAGTTGGTCAAATTGAATGTCGTAAACGACGGATTTTGGTTGGTCGAGTGAAACTATATATAAGTGCACTACAGTTAGAAAATGGAGAACTTTTACTCGTCGTTTCTCCTCAGTTTAATGCCAATGCTATTCAGGATTATGCATTACGCTGGGAAATTGAAACCTTATTCAGTTGTCTCAAAGGATGCGGGTTTAATCTTGAAAATACTCGTTTAACAGACCCTAGACGAGTCAAGAAATTGATAGCAGTGCTAGCTATCGGTTTCTGTTGGTGCTATTTAACAGGTGAATGGCAACATGATCAAAAAAAAGTGATAAAAATAAAGAAGCATGGACGACTCTCAATGAGTTTATTTCGCTATGGTTTAGACTATGTTCAAATGGCGATTCAGCGTTTAATTGGTTTTGGGAAAAAAGAAGAGTTTAAGGAAATTTTGGCAATTTTAAGAAGGCAGAAGCCTCATAGGATAAGGGTTCTGTGAAATTTGTCGTGTACAGAGAAAAATACTATAAGAAATTCAAAAAATCATTTTCAGGAGAAATAAATCGATTTTCACATTGATAATGCTTAATAACTCGTAAACTGCGCTACTTCAGGTATAAAGAAAATACCTGCCGGATGTTTACATCATCAATCACATATTGCTTTAGCTAAACTTGAACCAATCGTATCAGGAACAATAGCCTCCATTTTCACATAAGGGGCTGTATAGCTATCTATTACCCTAGTGCCTTTATATTTGATCTCAGTTTTGAACCCTAGCAGATCTGCATTACAATTTATGTGTAATAAGGTTTTTGTATGATCACCCATTCCTAACCCATCTTTTGATAGATCATTAATAACTACTTTTTTAACCCAAAACTGAGTCACATTATTGTGTTTAGACAATATAGTTTTAAACTAAACATTAAAGTTCTAAACTGTAACAATATAGTTCTAAACTAGACATTAAAGTTGTAAACCAGATAAACCCAGCTATACTGATTAAAAAGTAGGCTGGGTTTTTCTATGAGTAGAGCACCGAGATTCTTCACACAAGAACAAATTAGCAAAAGAATAAAAAGTGGTCGTGGACAAGGTATGGGAAAAGTGTGGGAGAAACTGGCATTTTAGAGACTCGATTGATCATGTTTAAAGGATAACTTAGTTTGTTGCATGGTTTTGCAAGAGCTGTTGAATAACGGGGTTATTTACCGACAAATCTTGCAACCATTGTGCGATTTCATTTTTAGCTTGATTGGCCCGCTCACCCTCCATCACAAATAAAATTCCTTCCCGTTCAATCCCACCCCGTAGCTCAATACTTTGCATAATTTGGCATCCTTGACAGTACTGGTTGAACTGGGCAAGACTTTGCCCCATGCCATAGCCCGCATTGTTATTGAAAGTCGCAATCATTTTACCGTTTAAATCCGCTTGGTATTGGTTCAGGAAACTTTTGATCGGTGGCGGTAACTGCATATCCCATGTTGGGAATCCAACAAAAATGACATCATATTGCCCAATGTCAGAAATCTGGTTTTTCAGTGGTGGTAAATAGCCATCCTGATTTTCCTGATCAACCTGCCTGACAATGGCTTGATAATTTTCAGGATAAGGTGTCTGCAACTCTAAAGCTACCAAGTCCCCACCGACTTTTTCCTGTACCATCTTGGCAAGTGCTTCGGTATTTTTAGTGCGGGACAGATACACAATCAGGGCTTTAGGATTGTCTGTATTCACGGGTGGATTTGGTGAGGGAGCCATGTTCTGCGCTGTCTGTGAATTTTCCGCGCTCGGACATCCCATCAAGCCCATTGCACAAACAAAGAATAGAATAAAACGCATACTTGCAATCATCTTCCACCCCCTCTTTTAATCCAGTTTATTTTGCTTGAGCCACTGTGAAAGTAGTTCTGCAATCTGCTGATTGTTTAAATCAGAAAACGGAAAATGGGTATTACCGTAAATACCAATATCAGGCAAATGTACTAACTGGGCTTGACCACCATGCTGATTGATTTTATCCACCCATAACTGTGCCATTTTTAGACGTACTCGCCAGTTGTCCTGTCCCGCATTTTGCTTTCCAGCATCGCCATTTTTCTCAGTGGGAATATTATCGCCATAGTAGATAATAATTGGCATCTTGGTCAGCTTCTGGAAATCGGCCATTTTGACTGGGGTTGGTGATAATGTCCCTGTTGCACTTGACATGGGTTCAGGCAGTTCATTTTCAGGAAAAACAAAACCACTGCCAGGTTCATAAGCAACGATGCCTTTGACCTGATTTGATTTTATTGCTGTCCACCAACCTGGCCCTCCGCCCTGTGAATGGGTAATCAGTACCGCATCACCTGATTTTTTCAGGACTTCAACCATCGCATCACTAATCACCTGCTCATCATAGGCCCCTGTATTCGGTGTCATTTGACGGAAATACTGGTTTAATGCGTTTAAGTCTTGTGAAAACTGTACTCCCTTAAACAAGTTAGGATACTGTCCTAAACGAAACATATTGAACCATGCCTGATCATTGGTCGTGGCTGGCACTTCCGCTGCCACAGTCGATTGTCCTGCCTGTCCCCGACGTGGTTGATCGACAACATATACAGGGAAATGTTGGCGCAGGAAAAGTGTCTGGAATCCCTCACGACCATCAGGTGTGGTTCCCCATGTTTTCGCTGATTGTCCCGCACCATGTAAAAAGACCAATGGATAAGCACGTGCATGTTCAGGGATTTGATAAAATACTGAAGCATGATCGCCATGCAGCGTTTGACCTTGTGGATTAAAGAGTTGTTGATCGTCAAACTGTCCTGCACTTTGAATGACTTTTCCCCCTGCGGCAAAATTGCCTTGCTGGGCAATACTTAAAGCCGATGATTGATGTGGATTGACTGAGCAGGCTGACAGCGATGCAGTAATACAGATAGTCAACAGTAGTTTGCTGAAGAGTGCGTTGATATTCATCATTTTTATTGAGTCCCCATTATTGTAGTTGCTTTAAAACACTTTGTGCATTGTTTGCCAGATCACGTCCGACAGCCTGCTGCAAAGTGGCCATGATTTTTTGCATTTGGGTAGTATCCACCCCCAGATTTCGGGTAATTCTTAAATGCGAACGCAGTTGGGCATTGACATCACCCATGGCAGACAATGTACTCACCACTACAATTTCACGTTCCAGAGGCGTCAAGTTGTCCTGACTAAACAAATAGCCAAATAAATGGGCTTTTAAGGCGTAATCCATTGTGGGTGAGAAGTTTTCAACCAGTGGTTTTGAACTTTCCTCAATGGAGGTCTTGTTAAGATCAGCCAACTGTTCTATACCGAGTTGATAGTAGTCAGTATCACGTGGTAACGTGCTTGGCAGTGCACCCTGTATATCCTTGATACCCTGTTTTTGGCGCTCCTCAAGCAGGCTTTTAAATGTCAATGTGCCATTTAAGGCACGAGGAAAACCCGCATAGGCGTATTGATGGGCAAACACTTGCTTGATTTCATTTACTGTTAAACCATTTTCCAATCCTTTGATTAAAGCAGGTTTAAGCTGTTCAATATTGCCTGTGGCATTAAAGGCAGCAATCGGAATCAGGCTGAGTTGTTTTTGGCTCAATGTCACAGATGTACTGGCTTTTGGCTGTGCAGATGCTTTTGGCTCAGTCGGCAAATTCACTTTTTCCAGCCATGTCACGCTCTTACCATCAGTTGCCACAGGCGTAATAGCGATATGCGACATCGCACTATGCTCACTTGCACCATGCCAGTGTTTAACATTGGGTGGACACCAGATCGTATCACCTTTATGAATGGTCTGGATGGGTTTACCCCATTCCTGAGTCCGTCCTTCCCCCTCAGTCACAATCAGGTATTGTCCATGGGGGTGGGTATGCCAGTTGGTGATTGTACCTACTTCAAAATTGACAATGGCAGGTGCAACATCTCCCTGTGAGGGCATGACTGAATAACGGGCAAAGTTTGCTTTGCCTGAAAAATTACTAGCAGGTGCTGACTGAATACTATGTTGATCTGCTTTGGTAATTTGCTGACCCATTTTCTCCTCAGCCCAGACCATACCTGATAGAGAACTCATCACCAATAATGCATTAACCTGATTTTTCATGTTATTTCCTATTATCCCTATTAAAAAATAAGGCAATGATTCAAAAAAGCCATGCAATCATTGCCTCTCATCCAGACCAGCAAGCTTTATTTCAGGTGCTTACCATAAAATGCAGTCAGTTGCTCCATCGCCTGTTTGACATATTCAGGTTTCCAATAGGTTTCAATATGGGTGGCATTTGGAATTTTGAATAAGGTTTTGTCTTTTGTGCCTGTAGCTTTAGCAAAGGCATCTTCGGTCATGTAAAGACTGTCTGCCTTACTGCCTGCAATCATGAGTAACGGCTGATTGATCAATTCGATTTGATCTGTCGCATCCCAGCGCATCAGGTCAAGCAGGCTGCTCATGGTATATTTAAAGGTTGAATTTGGATGGGCATGGGTACGCCAATAGTATTCATATCCCTGACGGTACATCTCAAATGGCAATGCAGCAATTTGCTCATCAGTCATATCGGCATCACCCGCATAAAGGACTTTGCCGCCTGAAACTTCCTGAGCACGAGCATCAGTGGCTTGTTTTAAACGCTGTTGAATAGTATCCAGTTGCGAATCGGCAAAACCATTACGACGCACTCGTCCAGAATTGAACATACTGAGCGTAGCTACCACTTTAAAACGTTTATCTGTTTCTGCCGCTGCCAATGAGTAGCCACCACCGCCACAAATGCCAAGTAAGCCTAAACGGTTATTATCTACTCCAGCATATTGGGTAATAAAGTCCGCCATGCCATGCACATCTTCAATACGGTTTGCAGGTTTATCAACACTGCGAGGCTGACCACCACTCCCCCCCTGATAGGCAGCATCAGCAGTAATGGTGATATATCCCTGTTCAGCCAGACGCTGAGCATATAAGCCTGCAACCTGTTCCTTAACACCGCCATTTGGATGCGCCACCACAACCGCAGGATATTTTTTACTTGGGTCATAATTGGCAGGTGTATAGACATTGGCAACAATATCCAGCCCATTCAGTTTATAAGTCACTGGATGAATATTGACCTGACCTTTGACATTTTCAGTAATCGCACCGCCATAGACCAAGCCAAAAGGATTTTCTTTTTTATCTGCGGCAAAACCCGCACTTGAAGTCGTAATGGCTGCCGACATTAAAACAGTTTGTAAAATTTTCATGTTCGCTCCTGAATTTTAAGTTTAGACATCCATTTTTCGACCAGCCAACCACTCAATCATGGCGGGGTCACGATGCGAGAAAAAGGAACTGGTGGCGGTATCCATTGCTGTGATTTGAGTCATGTCCTCAATCGACAGCTCAAAATCAAAAATATCAATATTTTCCTGCAAACGTTCTTGACGTACTGATTTAGCTAAGGACACAACATTGCGTTGCAGTAACCAGCGTAGTACAACCTGTCCAACGGATTTACCGTATTTCTTGCCAATCTCAATCAGTACAGGCTGGCTGAATAAATTATTTCGTCCTTCTGCAAAAGGTGCCCAAGCTTCTGGTTGAATATCGCGGGACTGCATCCACGGTACGGCATGGAGTTGCTGGTTAAATGGATTCACTTCAACCTGATTCACCGCGGGTTTGAGCTGATTAAATGCCATCAGATCGGCTAAACGATCAGGGTGGAAATTACTCACGCCAATAGCACGGATTTTACCTGCGGCATACAGCTCTTCCATTGCTCGCCATGCCCCGTGTACATCACCAATCGGTTGATGAATCAGATACAGGTCAAGATAATCCAGTTGTAAACGGTTCAGTGAACGCTCAAACTGCGCTTTCGCACCCTCATAACTGGTATCCTGTAACCATAATTTTGTGGTCACAAATAATTCTTCACGTGCAATCTGGCTTTGGCGTAGTGCATTACCGACCTGAGTTTCATTCTGGTAAGAGGCTGCGGTATCAATCAATCGGTAGCCTGCATCAATCGCATGTAAGACTGCCTGTTCACACTCTACGGGGTCGTTCATCTGGAAGACCCCAAAACCAGCGAGGGGCATTTCAATCTCATTGTTTAATCGAACTGTTTTCATTGCTATCTCTCACCACGTACATGCAGGACATCGGTTAAAAAATAACTATACCCTGACAATAAACGATGTATTAGTCAGGCAATTTCGATTACATTTATATTGATTTTTTATTAATTACATTTGATTAACAAAAAGTGATAGTTTGGAGAATACAGTGTCGGAAAATTTAAATGATTTAAAAGTCTTTATAATTGTTGCCCAAACAGGGAATTTTACCAAAGCCGCAGGTCAATTAGGTACATCTCAGTCGGCTCTCAGCTATACCATTAAAATGCTGGAACAGCGTCTCGGGGTCAAACTCTTTCATCGTACAACACGCAGTGTCTCTTTGACACAGGAGGGAGAACAGCTATTCAATGATATTGAACCACTCATTACGGGCATTGAACAAAAGCTAACCCACCTAAACGAATTTAGGGATTCTCCTCATGGAAAATTAAGAATCAATGGGACTGAACTCAGTATCAACTTTTTATTGTGGGATAAATTATCCAGGTTTTCACGTGACCATCCGACTATACAACTGGAACTGACCACAGATTATGCCTTTGCAGATATTGTCAAGGATCGCTATGACATTGGTATTCGTCTGGGCCACTTGGTAGATAAGGACATGATTGCCGTTCAGGTCAGTGATGAAATGCAGATGATTACGGTGGCTTCTCCTGATTATTTAAAGACTTATGGTACACCACAAACTCCTGAAGAATTGCATCAACATCGCTGTATAGGAATGCGTCTACCAACCCACGAACAGATCATGGCATGGGAGTTTAAAGATTTAGAAAAAAATAATGAAGTGATGAATCTTAAGCCTGACTTTGTCATGGTAGTCAGTCATGCACATCTAAAAGTCAAAGCGGCTCTGGATGGACTCGGTATTACCTGGCTCCCCAAAGCAATGGTGCAATCTGAGATACGTAGTGGTAAATTGGTCACAATATTAGAAAATTGGGACATGAAATATTCAGGCTACTATATGTATTACCCAAGTCGACGGGAATCCTCTCCTTTGTTTCGTTTACTCGTGGATGCATTAAAGCTTCAATAGGATTTTTTTTCAAAATTTCATCAAAGCTTTAAACTATCAATGGTTATTGTCATAGCTGAGCACACTAACTCTATCAGTACAAAGTAAAGTTAATAACTTAACCAGAAACTTTGAAAAACCAGATGTATCTATTCGTAGTAGAAGAAGATTTATCTTTAACCGATAAAATTTACTTAGCAAGCCTGTTACGAGAATGCCTGCATGAAGAAGCTGAATATATTGAAAAGATTAATCAAAAAGATATAACCATTACTCCGTATCTAGATTTCACAAGTGAACTTTTACAGCACCTGTTATCTAGAAAGCTTATTATTCCTTATCTTATAAATGATCTTGATCAGTTTATAGAGGAAGAGGATGGCACTATAAATTATTATATTTACTATATAAATTATCAGATCAACATCCAACCCAAGGATGGAGATTACCAAATGATGTTACATCGACTAATGTACCCTCGCTCAGATGAATTTTTAGAAAATCCAAATTTCTGTTATGAGTTCTGGAAGAAGATAGCATTTTATGAAAGTATGCAATATCTCATGTTCAAAATGAAAAGTGTTCGTTATGACTTTTCTCCTGGTCCTAAAACAACTACGGTTTTCCAAAACTTAGTCAATAATTTCTCTGTAGGACAAATTTACAATATTATTTATAGAGCTATTGCAAATAGTACAGAGCAATATCAGTCAGGGAAAATTACAAAAAATCATGCTCAGAACATGGTTATCTCATCATGTGAAGGTCAAGGTGAAAGAGCTATCGCTAACAACTGGAACCTTACAGCTTACTCAAGAATTAAAGACCTACCACAATCCCAAATAAGTAAGATTTTCTTTGATTCAATTCTTCAGATTTCATACCTTGGTTTTTCAGAGAAGCCTACACTCAGTTTATAAATATGAAAGAAATCAACTTAGGTAATAATTTAGTCGAACTGTATGATCAGCCTATTCAAGGACGACTTTTTGTAGTGGGTGATCTGCATGGTTGTTATACATTACTTATGAACAAATTAGATGAATTAAAATTTAACTTTCAGCACGATTTATTGGTCTCCGTGGGAGATTTGGTAGATCGTGGCCAAGAAAATCTTGAGTGCCTAAACCTTATTAATGAGCCTTGGTTTAAAGCAATCCGTGGCAATCATGAGCAAATGTGTATTGAAGCAACCATTGATACAGAAATGAAAGATATGCATTCTTATCATGGTGGGGCTTGGTTATATGAATTGCCAATTCATCAACAACAAACCATTGTTGAGCAATGCCGTAATTTACCAATCATTCTTGAAATCCAGCATAACCAAAAAATTTATGGCTTTGTGCATGCTGATATACATATCAATGACTGGGAGGAATTCAAACGAGAGGTTCTCAAAAATAACTACTTCATTAAAGGTGAACAGTCAGCTATACAAATTGCGCTGTGGCACCGAGGACGTGTTCGATTTAGTAAATATAATCCTGCCTATAAAACTGTGACAGGTATCGACGAGATCTATTTGGGACATACCGTAGTTAAAGAACCTGTTCAGCATCAGAACTGTTTTTTCATTGATACAGGTGCTGTCTTTGGTGGTTCCTTGACAGTTTTAGAAATTTAAAAAGATTTTTCACTCTTAATTAAACTTATGCCATACATTTAATCTCTTTAGAACCCGCTTTATCTTAAAAAACAAGAATATTTAAGAGCACGGCAAATCAACTAACGAAGTCCGACAATCATATTATTCTTAATTTTTTTATTAAAATAATCAAAAAGTTAGTTACATATTTCTCCCGAAGAAAAACTATAAATATTGTTTTAAGAAAAGTGATTTTGTTATATGATTTAGTATTTCATGCAATACAATTATTAAATATGACTGATGTACTTATTATTTGTGCCTTACGCGATGAATACAATGCCTTACTAAAAACATTAGGTGGTGAAACCTCTTGGAAAGAAGAGGTCGTTGATGGATGGACTGTTGCTAAAGCAAAGATAGCAAGTGCATCAGGCACTTTATCTCTAATGGCTACTTGGCAAAACTTTATGGGCCGAGAGCAAGCAATTGCTGCAACCACCTCTTTACTACAACAAGAAAAAAATAGAATAAAGTGCATCTGTATGACGGGTATTTGTGCAGGAAGAAGAGGAAAAGTTCATCTTGGTGACGTTATATTTGCCGATAGATTATGGTCATATGATGCTGGTAAATCAGTCGTTATTGGAGGTGTCGAGAGTTTTCAAGGAGATCAACTCCAATTTAGACCTAATCCTAAAATTTTACAGAGAATGCAAAGCTTTAAGCTTGAAGAAGAAAAATGGTTAAAATTTAGACCCCTATACTCATTAGACTATCAAGAAAGATGGCTTATTTTACAGCTATTTGAAGGAATCCAACCAACTGATAATGAAATATTTAAGACGTATTGTCCTAGCTTCTCTGAAGTAATTAAACGTTTAAAAAAGCGTAACTGGATTACACTACAGGGATTTAATTTAACTGATGAAGGTTTAAAGGAAGCAGCAACATTAAAAGAAGAATATCTTTTTGGTCTCCCCAATGATCCTGATTTTTCACTCCATATTGCCCCTATGGCAACTGGAAGTACTGTGAAAGAAGATGAGAATATATTCAATTACTTAGCTGATCGAGATATGCGTAAAGTCTTAGGGATAGATATGGAGGCAAGTGGATTAGCAGCCTTAGGCGAAATATTAGATATTCCTATCATAATTTCCAAAGCTGTTTCAGATTACGGTGATACTTTTAAAGATGATACGTATAGACATTTTGCATCGCGAGCCGCAGCTGAATGCTTGATCAAACTTTTAATAAATTGTTCTGATTTAATTCTAGACAATCAAGAAATAAATGAACTTATTCCTGAAGTTTCTGCCTTATCTAACAAAGGTCTAATTAATGAGTTATCAACTTTATATTATGATGTAAATAGTATAAGAAGTATTTGGGTTAAATCAGGCGGTAAACCTTCAGATATTTCTAATATCTCAAATATTTCTGACCTCTGGTTTGAGTTGATACATAAAGCAACTAATGGGGCAAATGTTACTATTGATGATTTAATTAAAAACATTTTAATAGATTTTCCTAAAAATCAATCACTTATCAAACATATAAATTAAAAGGAATTATCTAATGAGTATGAGTTTTTTAGAAGCTTTAAATAAAGCTGGTTGCATTGATAAACAAATTACTGAAAGTGATGATCGCTTTGATAAAGTAAATGCTGCGGCTGAAAAGTTTGCAAATGATATGGAGCCAAATCTCTTAATTGATGGATTTCATTCTTTAATTAAAGAGTCTTTTTTTGAGACAAACGTGGCAATGCAATCCGCATATTCTACATTGGAAGAGTATTGGACAAATGTTGGTTTTATTTATCCTGATGAGAAGCCCCATAGATTACTTACAGCAATGGTTCTATATGCATGTGTGAAACTTGCAGAAAAGAATAATAGCTATGCATCTATGTTAGCATTAAACGTAGTTGATATTTGGCCATATTTATCTGTTCATAACCCTCATTTAATTCTAAGTAAAGAGTTAGTTGATGAATGGAACAAAAAACTTAATATTTATTCTTATTCTACTTATACAGAAAGTGTAGATATTAAAGGATTAAAAAATAAAACTTTTAAGTCTGAAATTTTTCAAGCTGACGGTGAAGTTGAAGTTTCTGCTGAAAAAGTTGCAAAGAATTTTACAGATACATTTAAAGAATTGAATGATCAGATAAATTCTGTTACCTCAGCATTAAAAAGTCCTTTTGAATATCAAAATGAGCAATTAAATATACTCTGGTGGTATGAAGCAAAGTATTCACAAAGTTTTTTTAAAAGCTATCGAGAAATCGATCCTTTACTTAATCCATTAGTAATGGCAATCGATTTATTACAACTCATTAAAGGATATCCTGCTCCTGTTAGTTCAACTTATATTTTAGCTGAATCAATTAATCAAACAGGAAATGCTAATTATGATACAAAGTATCCATTAATTGATATCCTAACAAAAATTAGAGAAAGTAAAGAGGAGCTTTTGACTAAAGATATCTTTAATAATCTTGAACTTTCTTCGAATCAAAATTTCTTGAATATAAGAGATCTTGTCATTTCAGCATTTAAAACTGATATTGATTTAGAAAATTTAAAAAATCAATGCATTATACAAATTGAAGAAATCTCTTTACCAGATTTAGCCAAAGCCATTTATAGACAAGAGCAAGTTTATAGATTTTAGGAATAAAAATGTATAAATGTAATAATCCAGAATGTGGTATCGCAGATGGTATCAGCTGTGAAAAAGGCTATCTTCATATGACTGATTGTGAAGATTTTATTAAATCTGATGAGACCGATGGACAATTGGTGGAGGATACGTCTAAATCTGCTTATAAAGTTTTTTGGAGTGGAACACATCTAGGTTTTAAAGGTCTACAAAAATTATCTGATGTTAGGAAACCTTTAATTATTGGTATCGTAGGTCCAGCAGAAGCTGGTAAATCTACAATCCTACTCTCACTGTATTTACAGATTTTAAGTGGTAAAAAATTAAAATTTGGGGATTTTTGGGCAAGTTATACTCTTGAATCATGGGAAGCCCTAGCAAAAAACTCTAGATTCGCCTCTCCCTTATCCTCACCAGACTTTCCTCCTCGCACACCACGGGGGGATGCGAGAACACCTGGTTTTTTACATCTATCTTTTAGAAATGAAAACGATGTCATTCGAGATGTTATATTTATAGATGCTCCAGGGGAATGGTTCAATCAATGGGCAGCTAATCCTAATTTAGCTCAAGGTGCTAATTGGGTAATAACTCATTCTG
Source organism: Acinetobacter sp. CIP 64.7 (assembly GCF_000369745.1). GTDB lineage: Bacteria > Pseudomonadota > Gammaproteobacteria > Pseudomonadales > Moraxellaceae > Acinetobacter > Acinetobacter fasciculus. The sequence goes on from NZ_KB850178.1 coordinate 203,534, forward strand.
ACTTACTCATTATAACTTCTGATTCAGAAAAACTTTCACACAAAGATGCTAGAATCCGTGGAAGTACTAGAAATGATATTTCAAGTATTTTTGATCGATTAAAAGACTATCATTATGCAAAACATATTGCTTTAGTTTGGACTAAAGCTGAAGAAAACAATAATATCCCGAAAACTATTCGTGATTTAATTACTCGTAATCTTAACTCAATCAACTTCTGCTCAACGTCTAACCATTCTTGTTCAATAACACAACCAGATGAAATGTTTACTATAATTAATGAATTAATTTCAAATATTTCAGTAGAACATACAGAAATCACTGATCATATTATTGGTAATTCTATATTTGAGTCTTTTAGAGGAAGCCATGGATAAAACTAATTCTATTATGGTATTAGGAAAGCCAAATAGCGGTAAAACTGTTTATTCAGCTCAACTATATGGAAGATTAACTCGAGGCGTAGAGCAACAAATTGCTATACGTAATACTCCAGAAAATCTTGATATCTTTCAAGAAGCTCTAGAAAGATTAGCTGAAGGTAATAATCCTCAAAGAACAACATCTTCTCAGTTTGCGAATGTATCATTACCTTTAGTCATAAAAAATGAAAAAGAAGTAGATCTTACTTGGTTCGATTATGCTGGTGAACAGTTGACCCATATTTTTGAAAGTAGATCAGTAAATGAAAAATGGGCCGAAACTTTAATCAATGCAAATGGTTGGATGGTATTTATTCGCCTGAATGATGAAACTAAATATAAACATAAAATTGAGGATCTATTAACAAATCGAGATGTAATAAAAAAAGGAAAGACAAAACAAGAGGAAACAGATAGTGTTGATGCTAACATTTGGTGGATTGAACTATTTCAAATCATACTTCATGTTTGTAATTTGAAAAGAAGTAAAAGAATTTCAAAACCTAAACTTGCAATTGTCTTATCTTGTTATGATCAGATATCTAACTCAACTAGCACTACTACACCTAAAGAAATTTTTGAAAAAGAATTACCATTATTAAATCAATTTTTACATTCTAATTGGGAACAAGATAGAATCTCTATATGGGGTTTATCTTCACTAGGCAGAGCTTTAGATAAAAGATCACAAAATACTTTTGTAGATAATGGTCCTGAAAATCAGGGATGGATTATTTCTCCAGATAATCCTGAAAGAAGTGCTGATTTAACCTCACCTATAGTTTGGATTTATGGTTAATAATAATGGATAAAATGGCTTGGCCTAAGTATTTAGTATTTGGATATACTTCTCGAGGTCATAAACTAATATCTGAAACTGATATTGAATTTCCTATAGAATTAGTTAGTCTAACAGATATCCTCCCCAGCCAACCTTCAAGCTGGGAATATACCCTTAATTGTGGAACTATAGATACCTATTTCGCTATTTGGTATACAACACCAGATTTAAAGCAAACAAGATCTGGCTCAGTAAAAAGTAACGTCGCAATCTGGCCCATCACTCATCTACTGGAACAAGAAGAAATTGATACGGTACTCAATCAATTAATGGGTAAAAATATCTTAAATTTTTCTTTACCCCATGATGAATGTTTAACTATTTTAAATACATTAATAGACTCAAACTCTGTATGTTTAACGAACAATTTTGAGCAATGGCCCAATATTATGAGTTTTTTATGGAAGTCTTTATGGCCAAAAGCACGTCAAAACTTATCTCTGCATTGTGTATTTAAAGAGCAGGATACAACATCTTTGTTAAACCCAATATTATACTGTGTATTAGGTAACTATGAGCTTTCTTGGACAGATAGATTTAGTAAAGTTAAAAGTCATAGTATACCAAACAGAAAAAACATTTCAGAATTTCTACTGAACAAACAAAGTGAAGGTTTTTTATTTTTTAAAGAACTAATTTGTGACTATAACAACTTAAATGAATTAAGAATTGTAGAGAAAATAATAAATAATTATCAGGAGTACAAAAAAAATCCGAACATACCAAACTCTATTAAACTATTAAGAGCTAGTTTATCAACAGGTAAGGATGAAAATCCACTAATCATAAAATTAGTAGAGGAAGCTACAGATTTTATAAATAAAGATATAAATAATTTAGATATTGATCAATTGTTTACTCTTGCCAATATACCTTTACCCCTAAACTACAACATTGATATATACAATTGGATGATCTCAAGTATAAGCAATAATTTCAATCTAGAAAAAATTGAAATTATCCTTAAAACAGCCAGTGAAGAAAAGTCTTATAAATGGTGGAGTGAAATAGTTTTAGCTGGATTTAGTCACAATATAAATAAAACCAATGAGTTAGCGTCAGAATATTTATCACTATTATCCAATCCTATCATTTCACAAATTATAGAAAATATTCTTACTGATAAAAAATCCTTTGAAGTTAAGTTGTGTGATAATTCTCAATTTTCAGAAGAAAATATTACTAAAAACTTCTTAGATTTTTGCAAGAAAAATAATTGGTATCATGCACATGCATTAGCCACAGGATACTTTTATGATGCTAAAGAATCTCTTACACATCAATTAACTTTCAATAACACACAGAGCTTACAAACCTTGGTAGATAATTATCCTAATTCAGAGATAATTTACGCTATCATTGAATATAAAAATACCAGCATTTTAAAATTTGTAACAAATAGAATTTTATTAGATAAAAAAATATTAAACAATATTGACCTAGGGGATTACATTTGGCTTAAAGTATGGCTTAACTGTCTTGACATCGACAATAGAATTCTTCCAACTAAAGAAACAAAAGAATATTATATTCTCTATATTTTAAGTAAAATTATTAGCAATAATAATCCAGAAAAAATTTTCAATAAAATAATTCAAACTTTACATATAGATGACGAGATCTCTAATATTTTTTTAAACTATGATAATAGAGCTTTAATATGGTCACATATTGAAAACCCTCAAAAAAATTTAATACTTCATTCTGTAGCTGAAAAAATATTGACTCTACTAGCAGTTAAAAATATTAGCCAACCAGAATCATTACTTAGTCAAAAAATTATTCAACTTGCTCAACAAAAAAGCTCCTTACCCTTAAATACGATTATACAACTAATCCAATGGCGCTCTATAAATGAGGAAATTGCAAGATATCTACTTAGCCATGGAAGTTGGAAAATTCAGGCAAGTATGATTGGTATTATAATTAGCCAAAACAAATGGAAAAACATTGCAAAAGATATCTATTCTTCTTATAAGAGTGGAGACAAGACATTTAAGGAAACTATTCCACATATTAAGGCCTTATTATCTAAGACAGAAAGACTTAAGTTAAAACTATTTGAGGCCAGAAGCTTTCCTACAAGAAATACGATTATCTCTCACCATGAAATTAATGAAATAATTATAGAGCTATGTGCGGAGCTTTTTGCTGACAGATTAAAAACTATATGGCTAAGAGCTGGTGGAAATGCTAGTGATCTAGTTACTAACGGCACCATTTACGATCAATGGGTTCATGCAATTAATGTAGCATCTCAAGGTAAAATTCATAAATATCCAAAAAGTATTGCAAATATTTTATCTCAAGAATTTCCACGTAATGAAGATGTGAGAAATCTTGTTCAACTTCTGGGATAGGTCAAGCTTTTTTTACCTATTCTCTAGGCTGTAAAAGCAATGATACTACTTTCATAGTCTATACACGCCCTACCTAAAGTTGAATAAAAATTAAAAACTTAAAAAAAATTTCATATCTAAAAAGAGCTCTTTTTTATTCCGTACTAAAAATATTTTGACATTTACTTATTTGGACATTAATTTGATATCAAGCATCGATACTATGCTAGTCAGTCCACCGCTCAATTTTAGTTGAGTTGGCGAATATCCCCTTGCGATAATGTATATTTCTTGTCTTGAGATGAATATTCCTATCCTTATTGTATGCCATAAGGGTGATGTGGGCTGCACAATGAAAATGGCGAGCTATAAGGTTAGCACTTATGCAAAACTTAGTTTTCCCATCAGGATTATCTGTTCAGAGAGCAAAAAAACGTGCCAAAGAACTTGTCAAAAGTGAACAAGCAAAAACACAAACTGATGCACTTGATGTAATTTCTTTCAAAGAAGTGAATAAGCCATGGGCTTTAGCAATGGCGCAACTTCAAAAAAAATCAGACTCTTTAAATCATTTAATTACATTGGCTGATATTGAAAGAATTCTGGAGCAAGAACCTCTACTAGACTATAACGGCTTTGGCCACTCTGACTCATACCATGAATCTTTTTATAAACGGTATACGTTTCAGGACTCTAAAGCTGAATATCTTCAAAATTTTAAAAAGAATAGAGAAAGTCTAAAAAAAGCGCTTGATGAATGCCAGCGATGCTGTATGTATCTACAGCATCTGAAAAAAATAAAAGCTACTCGCTACAATCTAGGTAGTTATACATTTAAACATAGCGTTGAATACTATCACCGTCAATTGAACCACTTTGATAATGCATATGTGTCAAATGGAGCCTTTATTTGTGCAGCACTACATATGGGCTTTAAAGTAATTCGGAAAAATGACACTAGCCCTAATGCTTGGATCTGTGCCAGTATACAATCAGATATTGTTATGTGGGGTAGACTACTTGATCAACAGAATTCTTTACAGCCTAAAGAACTAAAGCTTTTAGCAAAGTTGGAAAAGAAGATTGGTCTCTGATCAAGTCGGCATTTTTAGTTTACAACTATATTGTTAAATGGAAAATTAAAGTCTTAAACTAAGTTTAAGACTTTAATGTAAAAATTGGAATGTGTGAAATTTTTAAATCATTGATTTTATTAAGTCATTAGTTTACAACTATATTGTACAGACACAAATCCGTTAGTATCTCTAGAAACTCATCTACAGCGTCATTCATATAGCTATAATTATCTGTAATCGTATTATCAGTTAAATAAGAATCAACTGGTTCATCATTAGATGTATCGGTGTAAGGATAACCTGTTGAAGTATCATCTACAGTTTCTTCATAAGAGGCTGTTTCATAATCAGAATTAGCCTCTTCAATTTTTTCAGCTCCATTAATAGCCAAAAATAATATCAGTCCCAATACTCCAAGCCCCAAAATTGTAGATAATACCGCACCCTTTATATTTTTCTTTTCAGGTTCAGGAGTTACATCTAATGGTGTACTATCGTAGCTATGTGATGATAAGGATTGAGGTTTTGGACCTATTTTTTCTTTAAACTTATCAAAAGCAACAAAAAAACTTCCAAATACTAGAAAAGCAAAACCCAAAGTTAAAGGTACAATTACTGACCCTAAAATAAATACGCCCACCACGCCGAAAAAGCTATGCGGTTCAATTATAGAATAAGCAACATAATAAGGTAGCAACAACAGTGACAAATAAATCACTATATATGTCGCAATATATAAAAACCCCAAGAAATATGCCATAACACCCCCTACATTTTTTTCGAATTTAGTAAAATTTCAATAACAATTATTTATATAGTGACTTTAAGCTTACTATTGATGATCCAGTCGATTTGAAAGACATTATAAATAACATGGGTTCTTTATCATCGTACTAGTGCTGTCATATATCTTTCTGTCTATTCACCAACACATCATAAATAATATGCGCAAATTGCTTCATCTTCGCAGGATCACTCATCAACTGTGTCATTTGCTCCATATGCGCTGCATTACTGTCTAATACAGCATCATCAAGCGCCGTGTCAAACTCACCCAGCATGGCCTGTTCACGAGTGTTGTTATGAATCTGTTTCATCATTCGTGTGTTCTCAGACATCTTGTCAGCAATGGTCAGAGCATAGTTGATCATGTCTTTCTCTGTCAGATTATCCGTCACAAACAGATCATTCATACGGCTTAAAATCTGCGACAAAAAGTCTTCTTTCTTGTCTTTCGGCTTTGCAGTACCCAGTTCATTACCAGGCTCAAGTTTATGCTTGGTACTATCGGCTTTAAGCTGAATATCCTGTTGGCGCAACTTGGACAAACGGTAATGCGTCATTGCAACATTGCTTAGATCAATCTCATCCTCTTCGGCCACCTGTTCACGCAGTAATGGGCGCAAGTTACGGGCAAAAAGACTGAGCTTCTCCAACTCCTTGTCGTCATATTCCACGATCTGAGACATAAACTCATAGAAACGGGTAAAACTGCCTAAATCCTTTTTAAAGATTTCCAGTGCATCACGGGCTTTCTTCGCTTCAGCAAATTCGTTTTCAGCATTGGCAATCAGTACGGCGTCACCTGTCTGTTTACAGCGTTCTAAACGGTTCTTGGTGACATCATAATCATTCATGGCTGCCGTGTAACGATGTTGCCAGCGTTGCATCGCCGGCTTACAGATATTGGCAAGTGCCGCATTGGATTTGTTCTTGCTATAAAAAGCTTCTGTAAACTGCTCTACCTCAGTCATAAGGAAAATACCTGCTGACTTCAACTTGTTGGCCAGATCGTACACCTGATCAGGATTGGACACATCTGCCAGTTCTGCCGTTTGGTAGTAAGGTTGGAAGGCATCCAGAATATCTTGCGGTTCATTAAAGAAATCCAGAACAAAGGTGCCAGTTTCTGCTTTACCCGGATAAGTACGATTCAAACGAGATAATGTCTGTACGCATTCCACGCCACCCAATTTCTTATCGACATACATTGCACACAGCTTCGGCTGGTCAAAGCCGGTCTGGAACTTGTTTGCCACAATCATTACCTGAAAGTCATCGCTATCGAATGCCTTACGCATTTCACGACCTTTCAGGTTCGGGTTCATGTTACTTTCAGTGAATTTCTGCCCCAGTAAATGCCTACAATCAGAATCATTCTGGTTGAATTCAACTTCACCAGAGAATGCCACCATGGCTTGAATATTCTGGTATTTGTTCTCAGCAATGTATTTATCAAAAGCCTGTTTATAGCGCACCGCCTCTTTACGTGAACTACTCACCAGCATGGCTTTGGCTTGTCCACCGAGTAAGCCCATAATATTCTTTTTAAAGTGTTCAATAATGATATGTACTTTTTGCGAGATATTATGGTCATGCAAGCGTACCCATTGGTTCAGCTTGATCTTGGCTTTCTTGGCATCGACCTGAGCATCTTTTTCTTCAATCTTCTGCTTGAGCTTATAGATGACTTTATAGTTGGTGTAGTTCTTCAATACATCCAGAATAAAGCCTTCTTCAATCGCTTGGCGCATCGAATAGACGTGATATGCCACAGGAATATTGGTTTTAGACGGCGGCATGCTTGGATCGGGCAAACGTCCAAAGAGCTGTAAGGTTTTATCCTTTGGCGTGGCAGTAAAGGCATAAAAACTTAAGTTAGCACTACCCTTACGTGATGCCATCACTGCATCGAGTACATCTTCCGAAGAAAGTTGTTCATCTTCTTCACGCTCTTCCAGCATCAAAGTTTCTTTAAGCTGACGCGCCGTGGAACCGCTTTGGGATGAATGGGCTTCATCGGCAATCACGGCGTATTTACGTTCTTTTAAACTGGTGCTGTTTTCAATGGCACGTAGTACAAATGGGAAAGTCTGAATGGTCACGATAATAATCGGCTGAGCCATTTCCAAAGCTTTTGCCAGTTTCTCCGATTTGGAGCCATCGCCTTCCTTGTTGTTAATCCGTCCCACGACGCCATCTGCATGTTCAAACTGATAAATGGTGTCTTGTAGTTGCGCATCTAAAATGGTTCGGTCTGTCACCACAATGACGGAATCAAACATCTTTTTATTGTTAGCATCATATAGGCTAGAAAGCTGATGCGCCGTCCATGCAATTGAGTTGGATTTACCCGAACCTGCGCTGTGCTGAATCAGGTATTTCTGTCCTGTGCCTTCAGCTAATGAGTCCTCAACCAGTTTACTGACCACTTTCCACTGATGATAACGTGGGAAGATCAGGCTCTCTTTTTTGTATATACGACCTTCCCAGTCTTCCTTTTCTTCAATCTGAAGATGGATAAAGTTACCGACAATATTCAGTAAGCTTTCAGGCGTGAGTACTTCATTCCATAAATAGCCTGTTGCATATTCATTTTGATTTTCAGGAATGTCATTGCCTGCACCCTGCTCTTTGGTGCCTTTGTTAAATGGCAGGAAGTAAGTGCTATCACCATTTAAATGCGTCGCCATATAGACTTCATACTGACTGACGGCAAAGTGTACCAATGCACCACGTTTAAACATGAGCAAGGGTTCAGGCTTATTGGTTTCAGGGTCTTTGGGTAAGCGAGTCTTTCTATACTGTGTCATGGCATTTTGCACAGCTTGCTTAAACTCTGACTTAAGTTCCATGGTTGCCACAGGAAAGCCATTGATAAACAGAGTCAGATCGATGCGCCATTTTTTGGCTTGTTTGCCTGTCGCTTCTAATTCGGCTTTGTTGGCATATGGGCTATACACCAGTTCAGGCACCACACGGCAGATGTTTTGCTGATAGCGTTGATTCAGTTCAGGGTTTAAGCCATGCTCAGGTTTAAACTGGCAAAATGAGAAACGTACCCCACGGGTACGGATACCATGCCGTAATACGCCCAATGTGCCATAACTGCGAGATTCGACATCGGTAGCATTGATGTCAGCTTTTTTAAGCTGAACCACCACGGTATCTAAAAAATGGCGTTCGGTATCATTCGGGAAGATGCTTTTAAACTTCTGCCACTCTTTGTCTTGGGTCTTTTGTACGAAGTCTAAAATATCCTGTTCATACAACGCTTTTTCACGGTTATAGCCTGCGCCTGAACCCACAAGCCAACCATGGCTTTGCATTTGCGCAATAATATCTTGCTGGAAGATGGTCTCTAAAGTTGCATCCGATCTCATTATTCCCCGACCCTCTCAATACTCAAATTTCTTTATTACTGTTCTATCTGCCAAATAGGATGGCTTTGCCAATCTTCAGGGAAGCCCATCGCTGTTTTTGATATGTTGTGATGTGTCAAAAGTAGATCTACCAGACGTTTACGCCATGTATGTTGTGGGGCGATTTTGTCCATGAAATAAAGCAGAAATACCAGACTGTTATAAATCTTTCGCTCTGCCGAGTTACTAGGTTCAAAATTGCATTGCACCCGAAGCCCCATCGGCTTACTGCGTGGCTTGGCAATGGTTTTGGTAAATTTGCGGTTCCATAGTCTTGAATGATGGGCACAGGTATTTCTTAAGTAAACAAAGTGCTGTAACAGCCCTTCAAACTGTTTTTCATCGCAATCAAAATGACTGGAAATGGCTTTACGTGTCTGAATTGGTGCCAGGAGCTGATACCATTTGGACAGTTGACCAAAACTCATGACTTCGCAGGTGGCCCAGATTGGTGGTAATTCAGGCTCATCATAGGTGTGTTTATAGTGTTCTATAAAGACTTCATCTGCGCGGGACACTTCAGTTTTCAGTGATTCGAGTAAACTTTGCCATCTAAAGGTGGGTTTAAAGTACTGACCTTGTAGATAGGCATGACAGCCATGCCGATGTGCCAATTCATAGGCAAAACGGGTCCGAACGGCAACCTCCAGACGCTCTATGGCATCCAGGATGAGTAGTCTTAGTTCACGGTCGAATACATACAGCTCTAGAACCTGCTCAAAACTGGTATCAGGTTTAAAGCAATGAGGTGAGTGGGTATGTTCAAACGGAAGCCAATAGGCACCTAAGCGATAATAATTGATTTGCTCTAGGTAAAATTGTGCCTGTTGCTCATTGGCAAACTGCATACCACGCGCTTTTAATAATTCGATTTGTTCAGCAAAAGTTTTGGCAGGCTTGTTAAAAGATTTCATAGATGGCTTGCCCCTATTTTTATATTTTTTAGGGCGCTAGAAACAAGTAACCCGACAGTTTGAGGATGCAATTGCTTGCCTAGCCTTGTCGGGTGTTGTTGAGCATATAGTGAATCATTGCAATTATTTATGCAATGATTTTTTGTATCTGCTTGATTCCACATTTGTTTGAGGCAACTGAGAATATTCATAGGCTTAACTCCGTTTTAGCCTCATTGGGGTGTTGCCAGTTGCTGACATTGATTTTGCCTGTCACCGCAGATGAAATTAGAGCTGTACGGCGTTCTTTTAATAATTCAATTTGCTTTATACAATCATTGACTAGTTTGTCAAAAACTCGTTCTTTAGCAGAAAGAAAATCCGCAATTTGCTTTTGTTCTTCTAAACTTGAAAATGGAACGGCTAGTTTTTTTAGTAACTCTTGGCTGAGCGATGCTCGTGTTACAAGATTCATTTCTTTAACGAAGAATGCCCTTAATAGAATATTACGGAAATAAAATTTTGAATATTCAGGTAATAACGTATTTTGAATAGGTCTAAAACGTATTAAAAAGCCTGCAAAGGTTGCATCTTTAACATCAGTTAGACACGTTGATGAAAACCCAATTTCTTCAATAGTTTCTGATGTACGTGTAAACAATACATCTCCTCTTTGCACAGAATAGATACGTTTATCATTTTCTGTGGATTGCACTAGACCTTCAAAGACACTTGGCAACTCAGGATTTCTATAGACATCACCATAACTAATAAATGGCGAGCCTGAACCAAAATATTCAGCCCCAATGTTGATACCATTTTGGCAACTTCCTAAATATCTAAGCTGTCTTACTTCCCAATGTTCAGGCACTTTCCCTAACCATTCCACACCTGAATCTTTCATCGGTACATTTGGATTTAAACCTTTGGTCACCGCATGACTAATCACCGCTTGGCGTTTTTCTTTTAGCAGTTCAATCAACTTTTTTTGTTTGGCAATAAGGTTGTCAATTTTTGCGGTTTCGTAGTCGAGGAAACTAATAATTAATTTCTGTTCATCTATCGCTGGTAAAACAGTTTTATAAGGTGAAATTTGAAGAGTCGACAATTGACCAATTGCCGAGCTTTCAACCCTGAAATTAATCACTTCATTAATGTAATAAGCATAGAACTTTGGATGACACTCTTTCTGAGGAGTTAATACTAGCAATCGTATAATTGCATCAAACGGATGATCTCGATAAACCGAAAAGCCTACTTCTCCACGACCACTTACAGTAATTGAATTCGCTTGATAATTTGCTACTTTTGAATACCCATAAATTGAATTTTCATTATTTGCATTAGTATAAATAGGATACGGATACTCTTCTGATCGATCTTCTGAAAAATTTTTTAGATCGACATCCCCACCTGCTTTAATAGCAAATAATTTTGATAGAGAACAAGTTGCCCAGTGACTTGGAATCTCCCCCAACCACTCTACACCCGAATCCTTATATTCAGCATATTTCTGATACTTTGCCATTATGAATGCACCTCTTGCAGAAGTGCCATAATTTCACGGCTGACCGCATCCAAATCCGCATCAATTTCCGCTAAGTCACGTGGTGGCTCATACACATAAAAATGACGGTTAAACGGAATCTCATAACCCACAATGCCAATTTCACCATCCTGAGCATCACGCTTATCTGCATTGATCCACGCATCAGGCACATGCGGTTGAACTTCACGCTTAAAATAAGACTCGATTAAATCGGTGGTGCTTTGGCTTGGGTCAAGGGCAATGTTCTCCGCATCACGCAAATCACCATCCTGTACAAACTCAACCACTTTGCCTTTATAGCTAAACTGACCATATAGCGGATTTTCTGCGCCTTTCACCACTTTGTTCACAACTGGCTCAGCATCAGCATTCTTCCAGGTAATGGCATCAATAAATTGCTTCTTCTCTTTAGTCTCAAGCTTCACATTGGCATCTTTTAACGCTTGCTTTAGTACATCATCAAAGGCATTAAAGTCATCACATTGCGCTGTACCAATCTTGGTTTGCAGGCTTTCAGCTTTACGCATCAATAAACGCTGTTCTAACCACAGTTTTGGCTCAAGCACGGTCTTGATATCTTTTTCTTTCAGCTCGCTAAATTCAGCTTTAATCAGCGCACGGATTTCCACGTCAAACTCGTCAAGCTGACCATAGCTGTCTTCTGTCCACGTTGTAGCGTATTGCGCATACACTTTTTGCATCACTGCATTAAAAGGCTTCGGTGCAAAACGTAACGATGCGACGGCGTCGTCACTCACCTGAGCAGATAAACGCAATGGACGCTCAATGGTCACACGGCGGTAGCCAAACTCGTAGCTATTAAAGATTTTGCTAGAAAAGGTTTTAGCAGCTTCATTTTTAGGATTAGCCGATTGACGACCACGATTAGATTTAACCTCTGTAGGTTTATCCAGTTCACGTGCATCCGTCACTTCAAAGTCACCATAACTGCGGGTAATCATCGCGATATCATCTTCGCTCATTTCATTACGCTTAGAGCCAAGCGACTTACGCATTTTGCTGTACAGGTTACTCCCATCAATCAGCTGTACTTTGCCCTTACGTTGAGTCTCTTTTTTGGTGCTGAGTACCCAAACATAGGTCGCAATACCGGTGTTATAGAACATATCGGTGGGTAGCGCGATAATCGCTTCCAACAAATCTGCTTCTAAAATATAACGGCGGATTTCACTTTCACCACTGCCCGCACTGCCTGTAAACAACGGCGAACCATTCAAGATAATACCAATACGACTGCCTTGCGCCGTGCTGTCGTCTTTATTGCGCATCTTGCTGATCAGATGCATCAGGAACAGCAAAGAACCATCCGATACACGTGGCAAGCCTGCACCAAAACGACCTTCAAAACCTTTTTGCTCATGCTCGTCTTTGATGTCTGATTCGATCTTTTTCCAGTCCACCCCAAATGGCGGATTCGATAGCATGTAGTCAAACTTCTCATAGGCCAACTGGTCATTGGATAGCGTATTACCCAATTTGATATTACGCACGTCCTGACCTTTAATCAGCATATCCGCTTTACAGATCGCATAAGACTCTGGGTTTAACTCCTGCCCAAAAACGCGCATTACCGCATCAGGGTTATGCTCATAGACATATTCCGAACCTGAGGATAAAAACCCACCCGTACCCGCCGTAGGATCGTAAATGGTCCGAATAATACCGTCACCACTCAGCACATCATCATCCTTACTGAATACCAGACCTGTGGTTAAACGAACGATGTCACGTGGGGTAAAGTGTTCCCCTGCAGTTTCATTTGAACCTTCAGCAAAACGGCGGATCAGCTCTTCAAACACCAAGCCCATTTCATGGTTAGATATATTTTTTGGACTGAGATCAATTTTAGGATCTGAAAAATATTGAACGACTTTGTAAAGCAAATTGGCATCATCCAGGAGACCAATAAATTCATCGAACTTGAAGTGTTCAAAGATTTCACGTGCATCTTTGGAGAAGTTTTGAATATAAGTATTGAGGTTTGAACGAATGTCTTTTTGACCCAGGCTGCCTAAATCCAGCTCGGAGGTATTAAAAAATGACAGGCCATTGGTTGCCTTTAGCAGCATTTTTTCTTTGGCTTCTTCTGGCAGCGGCATGAGTTTCACTTTTTCATTGGCTGCCAATACATCTGCCTTACTGTCTTCAAGTACACACTCTAAACGGCGCAACAGCGTAAATGGGAGAATGACACGACCGTATTGCGATTGTTTGAAGTCACCACGCAGCAAATCTGCCACCGACCAGATAAAAGCTGCTACTTGTGAAAAATTATTATTTGTCATTAAAAAATACCGCTAGCACTCAGGCTATAAAAACTTGAAATTTATAGTTTCATTGTGCCTGATTTACAACATGTTTTGCTAGAGATAGACTGTACAAAAGAATATTAATTAGTATGCCTATGAGTTTTTTAAGTATTATAGGACTTACGCACTATTATTTATAGATTCTCTGTGGTAGCAGATGATTTTTATCGAGAATAAAGTCATCAATGAAGTTTTTGATAACTGGTCTA
>NZ_KB850178.1:217549-220301 GCF_000369745.1 Acinetobacter sp. CIP 64.7
ATTTTCAAAGATCCGCTCAAACTGGTTCTTTTGTATCTCAACGTAGGCCATCAAGGCTGAAAAAATATGATTCAAAATCAGTTTAGATCGTCTTACTTGAAACTTTTCAATATGACAAACTTGTTTAATCACCCGGTGATATTGCTCTATTTTCCAATGACTTGAATGTAATTCATGAAAACCTTCAAAGGACAATAAATCATCTTCATCTTGATGCACAATATAAAACCTCTGCTGTTCTTTTAACTGAGTCTTAAATAATTGTACAAAGCCAAAATCTTTGAGCCAGACCACTTGACCCTGATGGAAATCTGGCAATAAACGCAGTTGAAACCATTGTCCTTTTTCTGGGGAAACCTTACGGTTACAGTCGATACCAAACATAAATCGAATACCATATTTTCTTATGGTTTTTAGATTTCCAGTCGATGAATACCAACTATCACCTGTAATAAATTGAATCTTTGCACCCCAACTGAGTACTTCACTTAACATATCCATAAAGTAATCATTCTTGGTTTTACTTTCAGATTTGTCATAAATTCGAAAATTAATTGGAATATTTTGGCCATTTTGATCTGTCGCATACAAGGTAATGAGATTAATACCCTTGACGGATCGGTGGTGTTTGCCTGACCAAAAATAGCTAACTAAGTCCATATGTTGACTATATGGTTTATCTAAAACAGTATCATCAATACTGACTATAAGTTTATTATTATCAATATGTTGAATTGATTCTTGATATAGGTCGTGAGGTGTGTAGTCTTCACGCTCTAGAAAGCGATTTACACTATCATGCGAGATATTATAAGTCTCGGCAAGTTGTGTGCAGCTAATAGAGTTCGGTTCTGTCATGAGAAAGCCCATATAAATGGGTAATGTACAAGTTGCTGTAGAAGCATGTTTAATTCGTCTGATCACAGATACTTTATAAAGTATTTTAATACTTTTTTGAATCCGTCAATGCATAAGTCCTATATTATTGAAAATAAAGAAATTTTTAGATTTATGCTCAACGATGAGCAGTGGGACAGATTGAAGGTTGATATAAAATACACCGATCATTAAAAGTTTGTTCTAGTAAGCCCTTCACGTCTGTCCATACCATTTTGGTACTCCCTCAAACCTATCAAGCTCTTTATCGTGAAGGTATATCACCAATCTAATTCTGGCTTTGCGGTCTTTATAACCAGTTTTTGAGTTCGTTTATTATTACCTGAGGCTTTTTTGCGAACTTTACCTTTGAGCTTAAGCAACTGTATCGGTGAAAATGATACTTCAGGTATCAATTGATCTAGATTACCCAACATATTGAGCGCACCTAAAATAGCGATCAGCTCTACTAGTCGAACGTCGCCTTTCTCCGCATTAAGGACAGCTCTCCGACTAATCCAAGCTTTATTAGCAATCTCCGCTTGTGTCATATCTTGATTCAATCGGATGCGTTTTAGGCGCTCACCTATTACTGACGCAATATATATCGGACTATCATTTTCGGAATAATTCATTATTTATTATCCTCATCTAGCTATGTGTTGTGCCGCCGTCATATAAAAATCTAGTCAAAATACCAAAATCTTTAGATCCAAATATGGCACAGCTCTCATGTTAGTTGCCAGTTCTTTGTTAATATCTATGCCTAACTAAATGCGCATTTACCCTAGCTAAAACTGAACATAATGAACGTCCCATCATCAGTTTCCGATGGACTCAATCTTGGCCGCTCTTCCGTATAAATAAAATAAGAAAAATACAAAACACAGTTAAACCAGTCACATTCAAAAACAAAGAATCAATAACTTAAATAAAAAAATCTATCTAAGCAAACCCTTAGCCTAGTTTAAAAAGAATTCAAATTCATCAAAAACCACTCACATTTATAACCATTTTCTTGATCTTTTTTTTGAAATTAACTTTTTAAGCATGTCTCTATATACATTAAAAAAATAAGGAGTGAACCGTACCAGGTTTGTCGGAGAGTCAATATTCTGAGAGACTATCCCGATGACAAAACCAAACTATACCCCCGAAATTAGAGAAAGAGCGGTTCAATTATTGATTGAATCTGAAAAAGATTATCCTTCTACTTGGGCTGCAATCACAGCAATTGCGCCTAAGATTGGTTGTACTCCTGAAACACTTCGTGCCTGGCATCAAAAATACTTAGATCAACAAAATCCCGCCAAAGTACAACAGGTATCTGACCAAGAAAAAATGAAGCAAATGGAACGTGAAATTAAAGAATTAAAACGTGCCAATGAAATTCTACGTAAAGCAGCCGCTTTTTTCGCCCAGGCGGAGCTCGACCGCCCACACAAATAATGGTGGATTTTATCCTTAACAATAAAGATCGATATGGTGTTGAGGCGATTTGTAGGATTTTACCGATCGCTGCTTCAACCTATTACCGGACTTTAGATCTCACAGTAAATCCAGAACATCGAGCGAAACGAGATTTACATGACTTGCAGCATGCTGAGGAGATTAAGCGAATTTGGAAAGAAAGTTCAGGTCGGTATGGTGTGCGTAAGGTCTGGCAACAACTGAAACGTGAAGGCTATGTGATTGCACGTTGTACAGTTGCTCGATTGATGCAAAAGCTAGGTATACAAGGTGTTTGGCGTGGTAAGAATAAACAAACCACCCGTAACCGAGATGACCAAAAACGGGCAGATGATTTAGTGAAACGTAATTTTAATGCTGATCATCCAAACCAACTATGGGTGGGTGACTTTACGTATATTCAAAC
>NZ_KB850178.1:428679-468020 GCF_000369745.1 Acinetobacter sp. CIP 64.7
CGTAAGGCAGATGCCGATGCAAAAGCCAAAGCTGAGGCAGACGCGGATGCAAAACGTAAGGCAGATGCCGATGCAAAAGCCAAAGCTGAGGCAGATGCCAAGGCTTCAGCAGCCAAACAGGCCGCTGAAGAAGCTGCTCAGAAAAAAGCGGAATCAAAACGGATTGCGTCTACTGCAAAACGTGATTTCGAAAATAAAATTAAACGTGCTTGGAATACCCCTGTGGGCTCCTCAGGCCAGAAAGCGACTGCTCGGGTCACTTTGAGCGATAGTGGTTCTGTGGTTTCTGTGGTGGTGAGTGCCAGTGATCCAGATATGAAAGCCAGTGTAGAAGCGGCAGTACGTGCTGCTGCACCTTATCCAATGCCTTCAGATCTGGATGCACGCCGTGAAGCACGAAGTTTTACTTCAACCTTTACAGCTCATTAATGAAAAACAGCCATAATAAAGAAAAAGTGTTATGGCTGTTTTTTTGAGTTAAACTTCAATTGAAACAGATTAAATAATAATCACTCTCCATAGTGATATAACAGTTTGATGATAAATTCGTGGTCTATTTCGCATAAATCCATGCGATGATATAGCCCAATCACTTATAAATAACTCCGTTGATTTGAGTAAATAACGAATGATGGAAAAGACACGCAAACACCTACTCTGCCTTGCAATCATGACCACTTTGGGTGCGGTCACTGCGACCCAGTCTCAGGCTCAACTACATCTGGAAATTACCAAAGCTCCTGAAGCTGCTCCTAAAATTGCCATTGTGCCTTTTAGCCAGGATCAGAGTATTTATCCTGTGGTGGAAAATGACCTGAATCGTTCTGGAAAATTTGCCAGTGCCTCGAAGAATTTACCTGCTACAGCACAACTGAATTCGCCAAATGCTGAAGCATGGGCAGCTGCAGGCGTACCTTATGTAGTGACCGGTTCATCCAAGACCAATCCGGATGGTTCTTATAGCATTCAGTATCAATTGTATGATGTCGAAAAACGTCAATATTTACTGAATGAGTTGCTGACTGTTCCTGCATCACGTACCCGTCAGGCAGCCCATATGATCAGTGATGCCATCTATCAGGCATTAACCGGTATTCCGGGAGATTTCACTGGCCGTATTGCTTACGTCTTACGTAATCCGGCAACGCCTGAGCGGCGTTATACCTTGCAGATTGCCGATACGGATGGTGAACAGCCAAAGACCATTTTGACTTCGCGCGATCCAATCCTGTCACCTGCCTGGACACCGGATGCGAAAAAAATTGCATATGTGTCTTTTGAGACCAAACGTCCGGCCATCTATGTACAGGATCTGGCGACTGGTCAACGTGAAAAGCTGGCCAGCTTCCGTGGTTTAAACGGTGCGCCAAGCTTCTCTCCAGATGGCAAGAGCATGCTGTTCACTGCATCTATGCACGGCAACCCGGAAATCTATCAGATGAATCTGGAAACACGCCAGTTAAAACGCATGACTAACGATAGCGCAATTGATACAGAAGCACGTTATGCACCAGATGGAAAATCATTTATCTTTACTTCAGATCGTGGTGGTTCTCCGCAGATTTACCGCTATGATTTCAATAATGAAAGTACTAAACGTCTGACTTTCCGTGGCGCATTTAATGCCCGCGCGACCTTAAGTGCAGATGGTAAGAAACTTGCATTGGTTCATCGTCCAAGTGGCAGTAACTATAAAGTGGCTGTACAAGATATTAGCTCAGGTGTGACCAATATCCTGACGCCAACCAGCCTGGATGAATCACCTAGCTTCTCGCCAAATGGTCAGATGGTGGTCTATGCCACTCGCGAAGGTAACCGTGGATTGTTATCCATTATGTCTCTCGATGGCCGGTTCCGCATGAATTTGCCAAGTGAAACAGGTGAAGTCCGCGAACCTGCTTGGGCACCAAAATAAGATTTTTATATTGATAAACCCTTTACCCCATAATCAAACTTCATGGAGATGAAGATGAACAAAGTAAAATTATTTGCCTTGCCACTTTTAGCAGCAGCTGTTGTCATGACAGGTTGTGCGAGCCGTAAGCCTGCCGCTGAAGTTCAAACGGGCGGTTTAGATACGACCGGTACAACAACTGTGAATACTCAAGGTCTGAGTGAAGATGCAGCACTGAATGCACAAAACATGGCAGGTGCTTCTGCAAAAGGCGTTACTGCAGAAAATAAAGCATTCTTGGCAAAACGCGTGGTGCATTTTGACTATGACAGTACTGAACTCAGCAATGAAGATTTAAATACGCTGCAAGCCCATGCGCAGTTCCTGATGGCCAATGCCAATTCACGTGTAGCACTCACCGGCCATACCGATGAACGCGGTACCCGTGAATACAACATGGCACTTGGCGAGCGTCGTGCCAAAGCAGTAGAAAGCTTCCTGGTGACGACGGGTGTTAATCCTGGTCAATTGGAAGCAGTCAGCTATGGTAAGGAAATGCCAATCAATGCGGGCCATGATGAAAATGCATGGAAAGAAAACCGCCGTGTAGAAATTAATTATGAAGCGGTACCACCATTGTTGAAATAATTTTCATTCATGATGGTTTCATCAAATAAAAAGCACTCAATCATGAGTGCTTTTTATTTGCTTCAATGAAAGAATCAGTCTACTTTGCAAGCTGATCCTGTTCAGCCGGATGCATCGATTCGATCAGGTCATGTTTATTGAATTGTTTGTACTCTGGTTTTGCTTCATAATCCCGCCAGGCTTCTTTCATCTTGTCTTCAGAGATATCATCTAAAGTAATGCCTTCGCTTGGCGTTGGAGTCGCATCAAACTTCAATGTTGTCATATCTGTGCTCCTATTCTCAATTTTCCTTTGTCTTCAACATAGCACTTTCCGCAGGAGTTGCAAGGGCAAAATCGATACAAATAATCCAGTTTAATTTTTCTTTTAGTACGTTCTCATCTAAAATATAGCCGCATATCGTTTTGATCATTTTTTCCCGATTTAAGTTTTGGAGTTTCCCCTATGTCATACCGCACTTTATCCCAGTTTTTACAACAACAAAGCGGGAATCTCACACCTGAACTTGCACAAGTTATTGAAACGATTGCAAACACTTGCAAAGACATTGATCAATTACTGCAAAAAGGTGCTTTAGCGGGTGTATTGGGAAGTGCACAGCATGAAAACGTTCAAGGCGAAGAGCAAAAGAAGCTGGATGTCATTTCTAATGACTATTTGATTGATGCCTTGCAGCAACATCCAAATGTGGGTGGTTTGGCCTCAGAAGAACTGGATGAATTCACCCCTGCACAAGAAAATGGTCAATTTCTGGTATTGTTCGATCCATTAGACGGTTCAAGCAATATCGACATCAATATGTGTGTTGGTACCATTTTCTCGATTCTTCCTGCGAAAAATGCTGTGACTCAGGCAGAAGACTTTATGCAAGCCGGTGTTCATCAGGTAGCTGCAGGTTACGTGCTTTATGGTCCGTCAACCATGTTGGCATTGACGGTCGGTGCAGGCGTAGTGTTCTTTACCTATGCCCCTGAGACTCAAGAATTCCTGCTGACTTCTGAAGCCATTCAGGTTGCTGCAGATACTAAAGAATATGCGATCAATGCGTCGAATCAACGTCATTGGGAAGCACCCGTACAGCGTTATATCGATGAATTGTTAGCTGGCAAAACCGGCCCTCGTGAAAAAGACTTCAATATGCGCTGGGTTGCATGTATGGTGGGCGACATTCACCGTATTCTTTGCCGTAGCGGTATCTTCATGTATCCATACGACCTTAAAGATCCGGCTAAAGCTGGCCGTCTACGTTTAATGTACGAAGCTAACCCAATGAGTATGCTCATGGAACAGGCTGGCGGTGCATCGACTACAGGTCGTGTGCGTATTCTTGAGATCGAACCGACAGATCTACATCAACGTGTGCCAGTGATCATTGGTTCTAAAAACGAAGTTGATCTTGTGACCAGCTACCATAACTAATTTTTATAGCGGCAGTCGATATTGAATCGGCTGCCGTGGACTATATCTCCCATGCCAACTTTTTTTCTTGATTCAAAAGACAATCCAAAGATTAAACACTTACGTGGTTTAATCGAACAAAATACCTATCGTAAAAAACAAGGTCAAACGGTTTTAGAAGGCACGCATCTGTCTCTCGCCTGGCTACATGAAAACCGTAAAATTGATTCGATTTTCACTACAGAACATGCACTTTCACATCCTGATTTCGAGAAAATTCTCGCAAAATACACAGGTATGGTCTTTGTTCTAAGCGAATCTTTATACAAAGATTTAAGTACCTTAGGAACATCTTTAGCCTGTTTAGCTGTGGTAACTTTACCAACAGCAAATTATGCATTGGATTTTAAAGCAGACACTTTGATTCTGGAAAATGTACAGGATCCGGGTAATGTAGGCACCCTGCTTCGCTCGGCTGCTGCTGCCGGTATTGAACAGATTGTGTGTACCAAAGGGTCTGCCTCGCTCTGGTCTCCACGCGTATTACGTGCCGGTATGGGTGCACATTTCACACTGCAAACCTTTGAAAATATCGCGCTTGAACAAATTCTTGAGCAATTTCAAATCCCTGTCTATGTAACCAGCTCACACCGTGCTGAAAGCCTGTATTCAAAAGACTTACGTAAACCTTGCGTGTGGATTCTGGGTAATGAAGGCCAAGGCGTGTCTGATTATGCGATGCAACATGCTGAAGCCGTGAGCATTCCGCAACCCGGTGGTCAGGAATCACTGAATGTCGCCATTGCGGGTTCGATCTGTTTCTTTGAAATGGTACGTCAACGTATCTAATTAAGGATTTAGGTTACAGTGTTTTAATACGACCCTGCCCGTGTATAAAATAGATTAAACTACAAAAATAATAAACTTAATTGTCAACCAAACCAGAATTCCCAACGTTATATGATTATGAACTTGGGAATAATGGTGGGTGTCCAATGACAGGATTTTCCATCTCTATGGATTTAGCACCAAAACAGCTGCAAACACATGATGTAAGTATTCTGAAGAGTACGGCTGAAGCACGTCTGAAGAATTTCATGCAGGATGTGACTGGGCGCGCCTTGGTGATGATGGAAAGTGCGACTCAAGGTCATCATGGTATTGCCATGGATCTAGTTCAGGAAGCTTTCATTTCCTTACACAAATCCTATGCAGAAAAAAGTACTGAAGAATGGTATCCCCTATTTTATACCATTCTCAACAACAAGTTACAGGACTGGCGTCGTAAAGAGTCACGGCGTGGTCAAATGTTTTCATTTTTCAAGAAAGTCAGTCTCGATGACGACGAAATTGAATTTGATGATGTCGTCGATGAATCAACACCAACGCCGCTGGACTTTCTCGATCAGGCAGTCACTGCTGAAGAAATCCAGGAAGCGATTGCAAAATTGCCTGTGCGTCAGCAGCAGGCATTTATGCTAAGAGCTTGGGAAGGATTTGATACGCATACCACCGCACAGATTATGAACTGCACAGAAGGCAGTGTAAAAACCCATTACCACCGTGCTATCCAAGGCTTACGCGCCTCTTTAGCACATTTAAATCCATATCTGGGAGGGTCATCCGAATGAATCAAGATGATTTCTTAAAACAAGTAACTTCCAAACTTGATGGACTGGCACAACAACATAAAGACAAACCTGTTGTCATGCACCATGTTCTTGAAGAAATTCAGGATTCAAAACATTCACGCTTTGCATTTCTAAAAATGTCAGGTTTTGCTTTGGCAGCTGCGATTGCAGGCATTGTGGTATTACCGAATCTTTCGGACCATAACGAGCCGCAAACTCAAATGGTGTCAGTCCCAAAACTGTCTCCGCAAATGCTTGAAGATTTAGAAATGTTAATGGTTTTAGGTGAGGACAAAGTTCCACATGGCAGCTAAAAAATTGGCGATTGCTTTTTGTGCATTCAGTTTTCTGCAAACCAGCTTTGCAGGATTTGAACGTTTTTGGCTATTTTCCAAGGATGCGAATACCCAAGTAACTGATACTTGGGATAGTCTTTCTGATTCTGAACAATTGGCACTGATTAAACGTTATCAATCTTTAAAAGAAATCCCCGAACAACAACGTGGCAGCTTGCAGCAGCGTATGGACTGGTTTACCCAACTCCCTGATGCGGAAAAGCAGAGAATGCGTGAAACATGGCAAATGATGAGCAGTCAGGAACGTAAAGAACTGGGCGCACGTATGCAAAAAGCGTCTCCTGAGCAACGCCTCGCCATTCGTGAAGAATATATTCTCAAATATCAGCAAGTGACTCAGCAGCCTAACTCGCATTAAACACTTAATATAAAAAAGCCTCCATATGGAGTAATGCCAGTCAGTTAAGCAGACATTAGAAAAATGTAGTAAAAATGAGTGTATGCCAATACGCTCATTTTTTTTATGACTTTATCTGAAAATTTAGATTGCACCCTTCAACATTCTTTGCCTTCACTCAGCCATTTCAGTGAACTCATTGATTTAAACTGGATTAAAGAAAGCCTACATCAAACAGGTAAGGCTTCTATCAGGAGAAGAAAATTACCTGCCGAACATGTGGTATGGCTGGTAATTGGGCTTGCCCTATTTCGAGATCAACCGATCGGGTATGTCGTAGAGCAACTAAAACTTGTGTTTGGTACAACAGAATATTGTGTCCCCAGTGCAGCAGTGCAAGCACGACAACGTTTAGGACGAGAGCCCTTGAATACCTTGTTTTCTCTACTCAGCCAAGCCTGGTTTGAAGAATCCCAACAGCAATACTCAAACTTTCATGGCCTTAGTGTATGTGCTGTTGACGGGGTGGTTTGGTCTATGCCTTATACAGACGAGAATTTTGAACACTTTGGCTCATCTAAGGGTAAAACCGCTGCAGCCCCTTATCCACAAGTGAGAGCAACCTGCCTGGTAAATACCAGCACCCATGAAATCATTGATGCCCAAATAGGTAGCATGGATCAGGGTGAACTTACACTGGCAAATCGATTATGTCCTCCATCGCATAGTATTACCTTGTTTGATCGAGCCTATTTCTCTGCTGATTTCTTGATTGACTGGCAAACACGAGTAGAAGCCAGTCATTGGTTAATGAGAGCAAAAGATAATTTACGCTATGAGATCATTAAACGTAATTCCCCGCATGACTTTCAAATCAAAATGCCTCTTTCAGCTAGAGCCAGGAAGCTAAATCCATCATTAGGAGAATATTGGGAAGCGCGTTTGATTGAAGTTGAGCAGGCAGGGAAAATTAGACGTTATATCACTTCATTAATGGATTCAAAGGCATATCCACTGATAGGCTTGGCGAAGCTTTATGCCCAGCGCTGGGAAATAGAAATGTGTTACCGAGAAATCAAAAGTGATTTACAGGAAGGTAAGCATTTGAGGAGCAAGCAACCTGATTTAATTTATCAAGAATTATGGGGGGTCTTCATTGCCTATAATATTCTAAGAAGACAAATGAAACATATGGCTCAACGTGCAAAAGTCAGTCCTTTGAGAATCAGCTTTCATATTGCCTCTATCAGCATCCTGAATATATTAAGATTTGATTCTTTAGACTCCGCAGGGAATTTACCTAAACATCTAGAAAGTTTACTGGAGAAATCGAGGAGGTATGTTTTGCCTGAGAGAAGGGTTAGAAGTTGCCCACGAGTTGTGAAAGGAAAACCGCAGAAATACCCAAGAAAATGCCAGTCAATTTCTTAACTGACTGGCATTACCTCGATTGAGGCTTTTTTGATGTTTCAATCATATTTTATTTTCTTAAGCGGCGATAAGCTGCGAGCCCTAATAATCCTAGTAACCCCCACATTCCAATTGCCCCACCACCACTTGAGGACGTATTCGTATTTTTAACTGTATTACGTAACAAGATTGTTGCTTTTTCTGACATTTTTTCATCAGCATCAAAAATCGCATAATCCATGCTGTAATTTGCCTGGCTTAAATTATTTTTTACACTAAATGTCAGCTGTCCACCATAACAGGTCTGATTTTGGTAGGTATCAGGACAGGCTCCTTGTCGCTCTGCCTTCAGTGAAACTCCCGCAGGCAGCTTAACAATATGAATCGGGATCTCTTTTCCATCTTTATCTTGATAAAAAGCCGACTTTCCTGATGGTAGAGGCCCATCCCCATCATCACTATCATTTTCAAGCGGATTTACCATCACTGTAAGATTATTCTCTGGACTAAGCCGATATTCATCATCTTTTGCAATTGGTGCAATGTTGTTAAAAGCTGCTCTTAAGAGGCCAGCACTGCTTACACCTGTAGCCTGGTCTTTAAGTGTATAACTACAGAACTCCATATCAACCGAACTGGTCTGCTTACCATCAGTGCGATACATCATGATCCGGTTTAAATCAGGTTTCCACTCACATTTAAGATTTGGATCATTGGGATTTCCTTCCACAGTGGTCGAATTACCAGTACCAATTAACTTACCAACACCTAAAGTTTTTACACTGACCTCATAATTTTGTGAATTTAAGGCTTTAATTTGAATCTTATCATTGGTTAGAGTTTCTTGAGGCATAGCCAAGATAAAAGGATTAATATAGATTGCACGATATTTCTGATATTGCTTGGTATATTTAAGCAAATCCTGATAACTTTTCAATTCTTCCTTTAAACCAGGAAGCTCATTTTCTGGAGTATTTTTATCAGCAATGATTTCTTCGAGATCATCTATATTCTCCTGATAAAAGTCATTGAGTTCTACCAAACTCTTATTTTGCAAGTCCGTAATATCGGCTGCAGTCAAACGTCGGATTTCAACTGAGCCGATCTCGCAAGTATTTTTTGCACTTGGATCAAATGTTAATGTGGATCCAATCACACGATCAATACCACGCTGGTCTTGTTCAATACAGCCACTCACTCCGATATCTACCAAATCCGTTGCGGTCTGATTATCACGCGGGTAATATAGCCCTAAATAGCGATTATCAATAGCAGGCTCAATATAATTTGTTAATAAACTGCTGATTATATTGTTAGAGACATCAAGATTATTTGAAGTAGTATCTTCGTCTAATTCTGGCAATACGCAACGTGATGGCCCAGTCGTTTGAATTGCATTTCGAATTGTAGAAAATTCAACACGTTGTGCCTTGGTCGGATTTCCCTGATTTAAGGCATATTCACAAGACAGGCCTTGGTTAAAGGCTAAAATATTGAAATTAAAATACCTAAACCCGGTATTGTCATAAAATAAAGTAGATTGGGCTGTATTTTCAACAATAGTATTACTTAATGCAGTTAAACTGGAGAATTTACTGAGCGGACGATTAACTTCATTCGTCATACGCACAATATGTCCTGTGGTACTGGCAGTATTCTTCGCAATAGTAGAGTTAACAATTTCTACTGTGGCATAGCCACAAAAATCAATAATACTGTTAGCAGTGTCTGAACCATTCTTAACAATACTACTGGAATTAATTTTCACATTGGTTTGAGTTGTACCTAAATTTCCCTGACAATCCATCGCCAGAACACTACCATATGAACTCGCCTGATTTTTTTGAATCAAAGAATCCTGAATGACAATATTCCTTTCCGTATTCATTGCTACACTATAAATCGCACCACCTTCTGCAGCTGCTCGGGAATTTACTATTTCACTGGTATTAATACTTAAAGGCCCTGCTACATAAAAAGTACCGCCATTACCTTTATCCAAGGTATTTATTGCTGCATAGCCATCCTTTAAGATCAGATGATGAATTTCCAGACTGGATTGACTGGCCATACTATTAAATAATCTGGTTTTCCCCTGGCCCGAAATAGTACTTTTTAAAGCCTCCCGGGTTGGATATAACAGCGTAATCGGACTACGACTAGCATAATTAAGCGGAGTTTTCCCATAAATTTTGAGCGCTGACTCTACGATCAGCTCTTTATCTAATTTGTACTCGCCTGCTTCAAGCTGAATCACATCTGCAGCTGAACCATCCAATCGAAGCGTACGTCCTACATTACATCCGCCATAAGATTTATCCAGTTTTGCAGTTTTAATGGCTTCTCGCAAAGAACAGGCATTATTATTCTCGCCATCTTCATCAGCAAAAGTAGTCACATATATCGTTTTATCTTCGGCTGCCATCAAACTCATGGCAGATAAAATCATGGCCGCAAGCAGTCCTTTTTTATAATTTTTCATGATTTTTCCTTAATCTTTTAATCCACGGCGTAAACCTATTAATCCGAGTAAAATCAGTAATCCACCACACCCCCATGAGCCGCCTGAAGTTTTGACTGCTTTGTCTTCCATTTCATTTTTTGGCTCCTGAACAATTTGAGTAGTAATAGTCAAATAAGGTTTACTTTTATTAAATCGTGTAGATGAGGTCACCACTTGTAGTTCGAAAATATCTGCTCCATGCCAGGTAGAATCGGGGGTATAAACGACATTGCCATGAATATCGATGATTGTTTTACCCTTGGAAGCTGTTTTGGTTTGTACCACTTTCAAACAGCCATCTTGCCAAGGCTCACCCGTCGGATTATGACCAACAATGGCATTACACTGTTCTTTTGGAATTAAATCACTATCTCCCAGATAAGATTCAATTGAAAACTTGGCAATTTCACCCTTTAACAGATCTTGTCCCACTAGACTGCCTGAAATTGGTATTGTGATTTCAACAGCACCTCGATCACAAAACAGATTATCCATCAAACGGTTGATCCCACGCTGATCTGCCGCCTCACATGCTACTGTTGGATTTGCCAGATTCAATCCTGTGCCTCTATTCACAATCGGCGATTCATTCACAAGGATATAGTTCAACAAAATTCGTGGACGCATATAACCGAGAAATTGTCCTTTAGGAACGCTGTATGGACAAAGTATGGCATTATTATTTTCTTCTAGGGTCTGACAAGCACCTTCACTTTTATCTGAGGATTCAGCAAAAAGTCGTGTACCATTCCAGAACTGGTTCGGCGCGACGGCATCCCCTACACCACACGAGGCTGTCAGCAGATTATTTTGCGACACAGACTTATCACCAGTGATAATTTGGCAATCCTGTGTACCATTTCTTAAAATAATACTATTCGCTACATAAGCTCTTCCATACGGTGCATGGATATTTAAAGCAGTATTTTCATTGTCAACTATGGTGAGATTATTCAATCCCATCCCGTCCAGGACATTAATAAATACACCCTTATTTTTTAGTATCGTACTAAGTTGACAAAAATAACTAATGATGCGAAAAGGTTTTTTTAGTTAACAGATGTTCACACATGCCTAGAATTGTTTCTGTACCACTTAGTTTAGAACAGCGAGAACGACTCATTTTTCTGGTCAAGCATGCAAAACATTGGCGTGAAAGGCAACGTGCCCAAACTATTCTCTGGCTTTCCGAAGGTAAAAGTGTTGCGGAAGTTGCCACTCTACAAGAACGTATCCCAGAAACCATAAGGCTACAACGCCGACGTTGGGAATTGTATGAGCTTGAATCGATTAAAGAAGGTCATCGCTCAGGTCGACCCAATACATTGATCTCAGACTATCAGGCGAAAATCCTAGATTGGGTCAATACAAGTCCACTCAATGCAGAACAAATCCGAGTCAAACTACATGAAGAATACGAAGTGTCCGTGTCTGTTGAAACCATTCGTAAGTTTTTACGTGATTCAGGTATGGTCTTCAAGCGTACCCGTCATAGCTTGAAAAAAAAGAGATCCGATTGCATTTGAACAAGCAACACAGCAGATTGAAGAATTACGAGAGCAAGCGGCACGTGGTGAAATTATATTAGGTTATGTTGATGAAACAGGATTTTCATCTACACCTGATAACCGCTATGCGTGGACAAAGATAGGTGATGTTCATGCGGTTGATGCAATAAGATTAAAACGAGTTAATGTCATGGGGTGTTTGCTTTCAACGGGGAAACTGGTGACAAGCTGTTTACAAGAGTCAGTGACAAGTACTTGGTTTTATGCCTATTTAACTGGAATAGCTCAACGAGTAAAACAGACATATAACCTTCCATTGGTTC
The DNA here is from genome assembly GCF_000369745.1 of Acinetobacter sp. CIP 64.7. Classification (GTDB taxonomy): domain Bacteria; phylum Pseudomonadota; class Gammaproteobacteria; order Pseudomonadales; family Moraxellaceae; genus Acinetobacter; species Acinetobacter fasciculus. The sequence goes on from NZ_KB850178.1 coordinate 440,689, forward strand.
TTATTGTTGATAATGCCTCGATTCATAGAAGTAAAAAGATGGCTGATTACAGAGAGCTACTTAAAACTAACTTTTCGACGAATCTGTATTTTATTCCAGCTTATAGCCCTGAGTTAAATCGAATCGAGATGGTATGGAAGCAGATGAAATATTATTGGCGAGATTTTCAAGTCATGACAGCTGACAAAATAGAGCAATGGGTGGAGAAAGTATCAAACCAATTCGGAAAAGAATACATGTTTACTTTTTAATGACAACTTACTTAATACCTCCCCACTAATACCTTGATCTTTACTGGAGTCAGCAAACTGTCCCGCGCTATAAATATTGGTCGCGGAATTATCCAGTGTCTGATTATTTTTAAGTACACTTTGATAAATGAGGAAAGCAGGTAGCTCGCTATACAGGATCCCGCCTCGTTGGGCTTTATTATTTTCGATCAGACTATTTTTAATTTGTGCACGGCTTGTTAAGTTCTGACCAAACTTGCCAGCATTATAAATTGCCCCACCCAAGTTGGCAGCAGCATTAAATAGACGGTTATATTCTAGAATTAGCTGACCTTTATTATAAATTAGGCCACCTTGTTCAGCACAACTGGTTTTACCACAGCCTTCAAGATCCAGTTCTTTCAAATTTAACTGAACCAATGTATCTGTACTGTTGATCCGGAAAAGGTTATCAGTACCTTTCATTTGAATATGAGCATTATGCAAGCCTAATGCTTTTTCATCCGTACTGAATTCGCCATCACTTTCTGCGACCGCACGGATGGTAAGAGATTTTTTAATCGCGATATGCTGGTTCAACACATAGGTATTTTTTTCTTTTAAAATAATGGTACTGGATGAGTTCTCCCCACCACACCCCATAAAACCTGATTTAGCTAAGCCACGGTTAACATACTCAACAGCTTCTCGAAGTGAACATTCCTTGTCATCTTTTTCAATATCTTCTGTAGTGGTTACAATAATATCTGCACTATACGACTGCCCCGCTATACATAGCAAAGCTATGCCTATGCTCTTCTTGAGCATAACCTTCTCCTTAATTTTTATTTCTTTCTTTTTCTTCTAAAGTTGCAGAATCCTTGCAACAGCGAATTATTTTGCCTTACTGTGTCATAGACTGAGTAATTACTCAAGAATTTTTATATTTTACCGATATTCGTCAATCAAGGCATATATCTGCCGCAGATTAGCATTGCTGACTTTCAATTTTTCCCCTTTAAGCAATTGAATAATCTGCTCTAATCTTTGAAGCAGCACTGAAGTTTGATGTGGCCCATGGCTTAGTAAATAGTCAAAGATTTGAGGGTCTAAATGGATCCCACGACGATCGAGTACCGAGGAAACCAGCGCATAGCGATCAGCATACAAACTGCCACTCGGAACACGGGTACTGACCGCCTGCGTGAGACGGGATTGTAAATCTGGCAATTCGAGTTTGAGTTCGATAGGTGCAAAACGTGACGAAAACACCAACTGCCCACCACCTTCATTATTATAATTAATCAAGTGAAATACTGCGCGTTGCCAATGGGGTACGCCACTAATCGCTTCGATATCATCAAGTGCTACCAGATCAAAACGATCTAGAGAAGTAATCGCCTCAGTCGGTGCATCTAAAAGTTCAAGCAAAGATACCTGAATTGCAGATTTACCCACTTCCAGATAAGAATCACAGATGGCAGACAACAAATGACTTTTACCTGTACCGGCTCCCCCATAGATATAAAATCGGTTGATCAGGCCTGCATGTAATTGCCGGATAGCATCAATGACATGCCCCCAACCCGGCCCTGAAAAATCACTGATTCGGGCATCGAGCTGAGGTTCTATATCTAACTGCAATTGACGCATACGATTTTTTGGCCTTATGAGTCTTTACGATGTGGATCATGAATTTTACTTGAGTTCTCCTCTGCTTGCAGCGGTTTTTTCTGTGGCTTTTTCATTTCAATATCAACATCTAAGTCTGCTGTTTCAATATTGATTGAACCGGTAGATGCATCTTGTATGATAACAGCCTGATCACCATAAAATGGCGTATGTTCATAATACTCACGGATATGCCGCAGCAGTACCACAATCACGGCTGCCACTGGTAAGGCAATCAGCATACCCAAGAATCCGGCCAGTTGCGCACCTGCCAGAACTGCAAATACTACAGCTACAGGAGAAAGACCAATTTTATCACCTAGTAAGAACGGTTGTAGGATATAGCCTTCTACAGCCTGACCCACCATGAATACAATCCCCACCAGTACCAGCTGCCACCAGTCGATTCCAAATTGGAAAAAGGTTGCAATGACTGCGGCAATAATTCCAACCGCAAAACCAAGATACGGAATGATACTGCACAATCCGGCAATCATCCCGATGATCAAGCCAATCTCCAGGCCAATCAGTTGCAGTCCCACTGCATAAACCACGCCCAACAGAACCATGACCAGGAACTGACCTTTGACAAAGGCACCTAAGACACTATGACATTCACTCACAATATTTAAGGTTGTTTTTTCATAAGGACGGGGAATCAGGCGGCGTAAGCTGTCCAGCATACGATCCCAATCCAGCAAGAAATAAAAGGCAATAATCGGAATCAGGACAATCGTGCCACCAATCTGGATAAAATTCAGGCCAGATTGTGCCAGTTTTAGCAGCATTGCCTGAATACTGTCCGCACTATAATTGGTCTGGACATAGTCCATTACGACTGAGGAAATCTGATCGGTATCGATTTCCATTGGTACCAGATTAAAGCTATCGGAAAGCCAAGGTAAGAACGTGTAATTGATCCAGTGAATCCCGGCCGGAATGCTATCACGCGCATACATCAGCTGCTGCCAGACTAGTGGCACCAGATACCACATCACCAATGTAACCACGATCCCAATCCCGATAAATACGATACTGATCGAGAGCCATCGAGCCAGCCCAATGCGGTGCAAAACATTAACCAAGGGGCTAAATAAATAAGCAATTAGAAAAGCTGCAACAAAAGGAACTACAACTGGTTTAAGCAGATATAAAACCCAAAGTATCAATGCTATACCAGCAAGTATAAGAATGCGCCGTAAAGTACGATCGACCATAGAATCTTGCCTTTTCTCTATTAATCATTCTAAAAATTAAAATATTTTAATAAAGATAGCATTTTAGGCCACAAATACCATAAGAGTTTTACATATTCAGGTTATAATCGCACCCGCGAATGCGGAGACTTCATTATGAGCAACTCAACTTCTACCCCAAACACTGGTTTAAGCTACAAAGATGCAGGTGTCGACATTGAGGCGGGCGACGCGTTAGTCGATCGTATCAAATCTGTCGCTAAGCGTACCTCACGTCCCGAAGTTATGGGCGGTCTAGGTGGCTTTGGTGCACTTTGTAAAATTCCTAAAGGTTATGAAGAACCTGTTCTCGTATCTGGCACAGATGGTGTTGGTACAAAATTACGTCTGGCACTGAATTTGAACCGTCATGACACAATTGGTCAAGACTTGGTTGCAATGTGCGTGAATGACCTTCTTGTCTGTGGTGCTGAACCACTGTTCTTCCTTGATTATTATGCAACTGGTCACTTAAATGTTGATGTTGCTGCAAATGTAGTCACTGGTATTGGCGCTGGTTGTGAACTTGCTGGCTGTGCATTAGTTGGCGGTGAAACTGCTGAAATGCCAGGCATGTATGAAGGCGAAGATTACGATCTTGCAGGTTTCTGTGTCGGTGTTGTTGAGCAAAGTAAAATTATTGATGGCTCTAAAGTCAAAGCGGGTGACATTTTAATTGGTGTAGCTTCTTCAGGTGCGCACTCAAACGGCTACTCACTGCTTCGTAAAATCCTGGACGTGAAAAACGTTGACCTGAATCAAATCGTCGATGGCCGCCCACTTGCAGATGTTGCAATGGAACCAACACGCATTTATGTAAAACCAATTCTTGAACTGTTAAAACACGTTGATGTCCATGCGATGGCACACATCACCGGTGGTGGTTTACCAGGTAACTTACCTCGCGTACTTCCAAACGGTGCTCAAGCGTTGGTAAATGAATCTTCTTGGGAATGGCCTGAGCTATTCAAACTTCTACAACGTGAAGGCGGCGTAGAACAATTTGAAATGTATCGTACTTTCAACTGTGGCGTCGGCATGGTGCTGGTTGTTGATGCAGCTGATGCAGACAAAACTGTTGAATTACTCAACCAGCTTGGCGAAAAAGCATGGGCGATGGGTCAGATTCAAGACAATGCTGAATCAGTTGCAGATGCAGACGAAAAAATTCGTGTGATCTTTGCGTAATTTCGCATGATTAAAATTGCTGTACTTGTTTCAGGTAGTGGATCAAATCTGCAAGCCTTGATTGATGCCAATCTTTCAGGGCAAATTGTGGGCGTGATTTCCAACAAACCTGAAGCCTTTGCTTTAACGCGTGCACAACAGGCAGGCATTCAGACTGCAGTTATTGAACACAAGCAATATCCAAACCGTGAAGCTTTTGATGATGTCATGCATCAACAGCTTTTGGACTGGGATGTGGATCTGGTGGTACTTGCCGGCTTTATGCGAATTTTAAGTGAAAAATTTGTGAAAGCCTGGGAAGGAAAAATGTTAAATATTCACCCTTCCCTGTTGCCTTATTATAAAGGCATGCATACGCATCAGCGTGTACTCAATACCGGTGATGTTCTGCACGGTTGTACGGTGCATTATGTTACGGCTGAACTGGATGCAGGCCAAGCGCTTGCCCAAGGTGTTCTCAAGGTTTCTCATCATGATACGGTAGAAAGTTTGGCAACACGTGTGCATAGCCTCGAGCATGTGATCTATCCACAAGTCGTAGAATGGATTTGTAGCGGAACGATTCAACATACTAAAGATGGTGTGTTATATCGAAATGAGAAAATGCAAGCGCCTGTTCAATTCTGCAAGTTCTAAAAAAATTTAGATATAAAAAAACGCATCCTCGGATGCGTTTTTTTATTTCCAATATATTCAATAATTCAAGCAGACTGTTGCTGAATCAGCTGTTTGACCAAGCCAGCTACTTGATCAGGTTGTTCCAATGGGAACATATGTCCACCATCCACCACGGTAAAAGGAATACCAAACTTCTTTTGCACTTGCTGCGGGAACTTGCGGGCCAGAAATGGACCTTTCTCGGCAACGACCAGATGCACAGGAATTTTGGGTTTTGCCTGAGGCAACCACCATAGCGACGGATTGGTTCTAAAGACTGCGACCTCATCCCTTTTAGGGATAGTGAGTTCTACTCCACCCCGGATGGGATCCTCCTGCAAGGCATGGTCAATATAAGCTTGGAAACAATCCGCATCAAAATCCTGATAAAAACCTTTAGGGCGCAGCAATTCAGCGGCTTGTTCACGTGAATCCCAATGGTCACGACGGCGTTTCGACAGACCTGCTGGAGACATTTTATCCAATGCTTTTAAGCGCAAAGTCTTTGCAATATGTAAGGCAAAGGCTTCTTTACCCATAATCATCGGCGGGTCCAGCATGATCATTTGCGAAAACAGCTCTGGGCGCTGCAAAGCCGCCTGCAGAGTTAACACGGATCCCAAAGAATGCCCCAGACCAATGACAGGTCGCCCATGTGACTGGCGCACAATACTATCAATCACTTGCTGGGTCAGGCTTTTCCAATGGTTATCAATCGGATAACGCTTATCTGGCCCTAAAAGCGGCACATAGATAATATCGTAATCATCTTGCAATCCATCAAACAGCTTTTTATAGACTTTGGATGGCACGCCATTGGCGTGCGCGAAATGAATCAGTGGTTTCATTGCAGTGTCGTGCTGTTTTCTGACTGAAGCTTCTGTGCAACCGAAGAAGCAATTCCATCCCCAATCGATGACCCCATACGACCCAAGACTGATTCAAATGGACTATATTCAATGGTGTAATTCAACGCTTTTTCAGTTTTCAGTTCACGTTTCAAGGTATTTAAGCTACCGATACGATCCGCAATACCTAATTTCACCGCCTGATCACCGGTCCAGAACAAGCCAGAGAAAATGGCAGGATCATTGGATTTCAACTTAGCCCCACGTCCCTGTTTCACTGCATTAATAAAGTGACCATGCACATTATCTAGCACACCCTGTACATGAGCTTTTTGCGCAGGATCAACTGGCTGAGTCATCGACAGTAAGGCTTTGTTTTCGCCTGAGGTCATAGTGCGATCTTCAACACCTAATTTTTGCAATAGATTAGTCACGCCATAATTCGGCATGATCACCCCAATTGAACCGACCAAGCTCGATGGATTGACAATAATTTCGTCCGCAGCTGAAGCAATATAATAAGCACCTGAAGCCCCAGTATCGCCAATCACGGCATACAGTTTTTTCCCAGGATACTGTTTTTTCAGATACTGAATTTCCTGCCAGATTTCATCCGACTGTACCGGCGAACCGCCAGGTGAGTTAATATTCAGCACCACTGCTTTACTTTGTTTATTTTCAAAGGCTTTTTTCAATGATTTGATAGTATTGCTACTGTTCACACTCTGTTTGTCAGCAGCAATCGTACCCACTATATCCACGACTGCGATATGCGAACCCGCAGCAGCGCTAGCATCTGAAGAAACTGAACTACAGCTTTTGCCTAATGCCAAAATGACGACAAGCAGATAAGCAAAAGTCAGAAATTTAAAGAAAATTCCCCAACGGCGCGCACGGCGCTGTTCTTCAACAGAAGCTAAAACTGCTTTTTCCAGCAGTTTCCATTCCGGACCAGTCGGTTGAACTGGCTGTTGCGTATTTTGTATTTGATTTTCAGGTTTTGGTGGCCAATCGGACATAAATAATCCAATAAATTGATTTATATTGAATCCATTATATACACTGAATCGGGTAATTCTGTCTAAACAAAACGTTTTCGCCTATAATAAATTTTGTTCTCTTTTTTTGTACTTAGACGAAATCAATGACGAAACAGGGCTCACGGAATTCAGCTTACGGATTACTCAAATACATTAGCCGCCAACCGCTTCCGGTTTCTCGCTGGATGGCCCGTATTCTGGCCTTTATTGTGAACAGTTTTAAAGTCACTAAAACTTCGGAAGTCATTCGTCTGAACCTTGAAATCAGTCTTTCAGAACTGTCTAATCAGGAACGTGAACAGATTAACCGTGCTGCGGTTCGCAATGAATTAATGTCATATTTCGAGTTCTTTACTATTTGGGGCTCAAGCAATCAGAAAAATCTTAAACGCGTTCATCGCGTTATTGGCGAAGATCTACTTCATGATGCCATTGCACAAAATAAAGGCCTCGTGTTAATCGTGCCGCATTTTGGTACCTGGGAAATTATGAATGCCTATATTGCCCAGTTCACTTCAATGACCATTATGTATAAACCTGTGAAAAATCAGGCTGCAGATCAATTTGTACGGGCTGCCCGTAGCCGGGAACAGGCGCATCTGGTACCGACTGATGAATCGGGCGTCCGTCAGATTTTTAAGGCCTTAAAACAAGGCGGTACTACGGTCATCCTGCCGGATCATACCCCGAATATCGGTGGTGAATATATTCCATATTTCGGTGTGCCTTTAGCTACGAGTAATTTGAGTGCTAAGCTGATTCAAAAGACCAAAGCGCGTGCCCTGTTTTTATATGCTCTACGTAATACTGAAGATGGATTCGATATTTTTATCGAAGCAGTTGATGAAAAAATTTATAATGGCAATGCCAATCAAGGCACACAAGTCATTATCAATAGTATTGAAAATTTAATTCGTCGCCATCCGGAACATTATCATTGGAGTTATAAACGCTTTAATGCGCATCAAGACTTGGGAAATCTCTACAAACTTGAGCATGAACAAGCTTTGGGCAAAGTAAATGCATTAAGAACTCAAGAACTACATAAAGTTTCGCCCATATTGGAATCAGTCACTTAAGGGCTGACGATACAACCACTGCCATTCATGTCGTTCGGCAGAAAGCACCAGTTTTGAGCCTTGTTGCTGGAAGTGCACACTCCCCTGTTCTGCTGTGGTCAATAAGGGAATATTAAGTGCTTTCAACCGTTGCTGGGTCAGTTGGCTCGGGTGGCCATAACGGTTAAATTTCCCAGCCGAGGCAATCGTCAATTTAGGCCGCAAAACTTCTAAAAATTGATAGGCTGAACTGTGCTGACTGCCATGATGGCCGAGTACCAGCACATCGACTTTAAGTTCCGGATAATTTTGGAGTAACTGATATTCAGTTTCCCAACCCGCATCCCCCATCAGTAAAAATTTTTGATACGGTCCGGCATTTTTAACTTGCAGATATATCACACAAGATCGGTCGTTTTTATTGAAGTTTGGCGTATTTAGCTGCTGCTGCCGAGGTGCCAGAATTTTAAAGTTAATCTCTTCAGACCATTGCCATTGCTGTCCTTCATAACAAAACTGAAAGCTTGAAGAAGTAGCGGTTTCAGGCATCTGATTGGATGACACTTGCTTGATGTTTAATTGATCTTTAATGCTGAAATAAGCACCGCTATGATCCTGATCCAGATGCGTCAAAATCAGTCGATCCAGTTCTCCAACACCTTGCACAGATAGAAACGGCATAATCACTTGCCGGCCAATACTGAATTTTTCTTCATTATAATAACCACCCATGTCAATCATCATGCTGTGTTGCCCGTCACGAATGAAGATGGCCTGTCCCTGCCCGACATCCAGAACAGACAGCTGAAATGCATGCTGATTAAGTTGAGGAATGCACAGCGGTACACAGGCAATTGCTGTCCAGCTTTTGGGCACTAAGCCACGCGGCAAAAAGACAATTAACAAGCCCAAAATACATAGAGCAATCATCCAGACATTCATGGCTACCGGAATCAGTTGTGGCGCAAACAGCCGATCAAGCAGATTCAGAAATGCCAGCAGCATATGAATAAAAATATCATTGAGCTGAAACAGCAGACTCGAAAGTGGTTCAGAGATGAAAAATAATAAAGCCGCCAGAATATCTACGGGAACTATTAGCAGGCCAATCCACGGGATGGCTACTAGGTTGCTTAGCGGGGTAATCCAAGCCACCTGCTTAAAAAACAGCATCATTAAGGGAAACAGGGCCAGAAAAATTTTCCACTGCGACTCCACTAAAACTTTCATTGCAAAATACAGACGTTGTAATGCTGTTTGTATTGTTTGATTCGGTTGCTGCTGAATGGTTTGATAGATCCGCAGCAAGACAAAACAGGCACCATAAGACAGCCAGAATGCGGCCGATAAAATACTAAAAGGATCAAAGAGCAACAATAAGGCAGCACTTAGAATCAACAGCTTTAATGGCTGCACGCTTTGCCTGAGCAACAGTGTAAAAGTCACAATCACACAAATCAGTAAAGTACGTAGCGCCGGAATTTCAAAACCGACGAAGGCACAATACAGCAGTACACAGAGCAAAAAAGGCAGACTCAAAAAATACTGCCTTGGCCATTTCAGATAAATCTGCGGCGTGTACCTTGAAATCAGATATTGCAAACTGCCACAGATGATAAAGGCAAAGATCAGGACATGTGGTCCAGAAATTGCCAATAAATGACTCATGCCAAACCGTTGAAACTGCTGTTCCGTCGCTTGATCCAGTAAACTTTCATCACCGCTTAATAGAGCCAGCAACAAGCCTTTCTGCTGTACGGGTTGTCTAGCCACAAACTCTCTTAAGGCCAGTCGCTGTTGTTCTACCCAAAGTAAAAATCGCTGACCCAAATTTTGCTGCTGACGTAGATATTTGCCATAACCTAACGCATAGAGTTGTTGCGGTTGCAGCTCTTGGATGTGCTTGATCCTAAACCCGGCCATGACATTTTGCTGTAATGCCCATTTTTCTGCATCAAAGGCACCTGGTGTGGCATAACTATGGTTAGGTCGAATCTGGCCTTGTAATAAATAGTAGTGTCCCAGTTCAAGAGTTTGTTGTTTGGTTTCATCATTTACCAAACTAGATGTGACAGAATCTGAAACTGGCAGAAAACCCATCCACTTAATTGTAGTACCGTCAGGATTAAGCACGTGCAGGGCTTGCTGGATATTCTGATCACCAAGCTTATTCAGCTCTTTGATATACACTACGATTTCTTTTTCAGCGACTTCGTGCTCTCGCTTGGATAAACGTTCAGCCAATTGCAGATTGGCATAAGCATGACCTAAAAACAGTCCCAAAAGCAGGCTTGATCCAGCGATCAACAAGCTTCGCAGCGGTGTATTCAAGATGAACTTTAATTTATGGCAACACAGATACCACAGCAGCGCAATGATCAAAACTGCCGTCCCGCTCAGTTGAACAGACAGGAAACTTTTCCCCATACAGGCAAGGCCTAAAATCCAGCCAATACATAGCCACTGCAACATTGAATCTTATTCTGTCTTGTTATTATTTTGCCCAATAATAAAGCCCACCGGAGTGAGCTTCAATCAAATGCGAATATTCTCGTTATTTATGCTTCAATCCAGAGACCATCCTGCATATGCAAAATCCGGTCGGCCGCATGCGCCAATTGTTCATCATGGGTCACAATTAGCATCGCCATATTGAACTCACGTTGTAATTCGGTCAGCAGTTCAAAAATCTTTGCTGCAGTCTTGCGATCCAGATTTCCGGTCGGTTCATCGGCCATCATCAGTTTAGGTTTACCCACTACCGCACGCGCCAAGGCTACACGCTGACGTTCACCGCCAGACAATTCACCCGGCTTATGGGTTAAACGATGCGAAAGCCCCACGCGTTCCAGCAAATATTCGGCCTGTTGTTTGGCTTCCTTGAATTTCATGTTATCGCGTAACATCAGTGGCATCGCTACATTTTCCAGTGCGGTAAATTCTGGCAACAGGTGATGGAACTGATAAACAAAGCCCAAATGCTCATTTCGCACATAACCGCGTTCTGCTTCAGACAAGGTATCAAAACGGCGGCCATTCACCATGACCTGACCCGAAGTCGGACGATCCAACCCGCCCAGAACATGTAATAAGGTACTTTTACCTGAACCACTTGAACCGACAATAGAGACAAATTCACCCGCTTTTACCTGTAGCGACAAGCCACGAATCACATCGACAGTGGATTTACCATCGGTAAAGGACTTGTGAATATTTTGGGCATCTAAAATCAGATTACTCATAACGCAATGCCTCTGCCGGTTGAATTTTTGCTGCACGTAAAGCCGGATAAATCGTCGCGACAAAACTAAGTGCCAGTGACAAGCCTACAATCACCAGAACATCTTGCCAGCGCAGATACGAAGGTAAGTAGTTAATAAAATAGGCATCAAACATATTCAGACCTAAAGTATTGTTCAGCCACCCAATAAAGCTACTGATACTGGTTGCCGCAATAATTCCGAGGATAGCTCCTGCGCAAGTTCCAATGACCCCAATCACGGTGCCTTGTACCATAAAAATTTTGGTAATGGTGGCAGGTGAAGCACCCAAAGTTCGTAAAATAGCAATGTCCGATTTTTTATCCGTCACCACCATCACCAGTGAAGACACAATATTAAATGCCGCGACTAGAACGATCAGGAATAAAAGCAGGCTGACCATGGCTTTTTCCATCTGAATCGCGCTGAACAGATTACCATGGGTATACGTCCAGTCCGAAGCATAGAAATTCGCCGGTAAATCACGCACAATTTCCTGAGACACTTGTGGTGCCAGGAAAATATCATCCAGTTTCATCCGCACACCCTGCGCACCATCCGGTAGACGCAGTAAAGTTGACGCATCATTTAAAGCGATATAACCCATCATTGAGTCGACTTCAGCACCAATACTGAAAATTCCCACGACTTTAAAACGCTTAAAACGTGGGACGACACCGGCGGGTGAAGGGGTGGCTTCTGGCAGAACCAGGGTAATATTGTCGTTTAAACCTACACCCATGGCATCGGTCATTTGCTTGCCCAAAACAATACCGAATTCACCTTTTTTAAGGCTGTCGATATTGCCCTCAACCATATGGTTTTGTATGATCGAAACTTTTTTCTCATACTCGGGTTCAATCCCGCTGACCATGATGCCAGCGACCTGACCCTGTGCGGTCAGCATACCTTGTAATTGAGTAAAAGGTGCAACCCCCTGGACATGTTCATGCTGCTCAATCTGCTTTGCAAGTTCCGGCCAATTTGTTAAAATTTGCGTCGAGGAAACAGTCGCTTGAGGTATCATTCCCAAGACACGATTTTTCAACTCTCGGTCAAAACCATTCATCACAGACAAGACTGTAATGAGGACTGCCACACCGAGTGTAAGGCCGATCATTGAGACCAACGCGATAAAAGAAATGAAGTGGTTACTACGCCGTGCGCGAGTATATTTCAACCCTATATACAGCGAGATTGGTTTGAACATAACCATCTAGTCCGAGGTAATAAATTATGGAAAATGTACAGCATCCAAACGGATTTACGGAAAGACGCGTCATGTCTCGAATCGATGCTGCCTTACGAATTAATTATCAGATTATTTCCGATGATGTTGCCTTGAATGATCCTTACGATCCTAACTTCGTGTTGCCCCGCTATTTTCTACTACTTGCAGAACTAGATCAATTTGATCATGCGGTTAACTACGAATTAGAACAATTATCTGAAAAAGATCAACAAATTGCTCGAATCTTATCCTTATTTAATCAAAAGTTAAACCTTATTACCGGTTCTTTGTATGACGCAATTGTACAAAGCATGTTACCTGTACCAGAGCAAGTGAACTTTTCAGAAACCGGTTTTAGTTTCTTTAATGAGCGCCCTATCGCTGAAGGCACCTATCTGCACGTGACTTTGAGTCATCCGGAAAATTTCTTCCATATTGCAGCAACCGCTCAGGTGGCCTACAGTCGCGAAGAAGAAAATGGCAAATATCGGACTGGTGCATATTTTATTACCATGCATCCCCAAGACCGTGTCAAACTGGGTGAATGCGTCAAGGCTCACTTTGTTTAAATTACTGCTTTAGTCAGTGCTGCTGGGTGATGAAAGGCGAGCGTTATAGCTCGCTTTAATTTCTCTGGAAAAATATAACAACAAACCAGCCAGTAAGATAACGACGCCAAAGACTGCTCCACCCGATAATTTTTCATCATTCAGAATCACCCCGACAAATAAGGCCAGCATCGGCGTCAATACGGTGGTCAATGACAAAGTGGTCGCCTTGATTTTCTGCACCAGTTTAAAATAACAGAACATCGCAATCAGGGAAGCCATGATTACAGCATAACTGAGTCCAATCAGCGATTTAGCCTGCGGAATCTGGGTCGGTGCAAATTGCCAGATAAACGGCAACATGGCACAGGCCATGACCGCTGAAACTGCAATAGAACCCGCAGCTTGCGCCATGGGTTCTAAAGGTGCATTGACTTTTTTCACCCAGAACATCGAAACACAGTAAATAAAAACACTGAGCAACATCAGGCCTATGCCAATCGGCTGAACATGCTGGTCTTTACCACCCACACAGATAATGCCCAGCCCCAGCAGCGCAATCGCCATACCTCCCCACTGCGAAGGATACAGCTTGAGCTGAAATACAAAACGGCCAATCAATCCGGTAATAATCGGTGCCAGACCGAACATTAGGGCAATAATGCCTGAACTCAAATAATCCGTGGCCAGATAAGTGAAAATCTGTGAGCCGATAAAACTGCATGCGCCAGCCAAATAACTGTGCATGGATAATTTATCTAAGGGAAAACGGGTTTTAAATAGCCACAACAAGGCAAATGCAAAAGGCAAAGCCAAAAAGAAACGCAATGCCAAAGCCCAGAGCGGATGCAAATCCGTCACACTCCAGACAATCGCCAGCGGTGTCGTCGCCCAGATAAAAACCAATAAAAGATAGGTGGCAATCATATTGGTTTGTGTGGGCATGCGAGTCACTCTGAATAAGGCTTAAAGCGCAGAAGTTTTACGTTTTTGTTTTTGGATGGTCTGATCGAGTGCGCTGGAAAATTCGCGTTTATCCCGTTCTGAAATCGGTGGCGGACCGCCCGTTTGCACGCCTGCACCGCGTAAGCTGTCCATAAAATCGCGCAGATGTAAGCGCGCTTTGACATTGGCCGTAGTATAAATTTCACCACGGGGATGAATCGCAATTCCGCCTTTTTCAATCACTTCCGCAGCCAAGGGAATATCTTGGGTCATGACAATATCATGCTCTTTCATGCGCAGAATAATTTCTTTATCTGCAGCATCCGCCCCACTCATCACCTGAATTGAATTAATTCTGACCGAAGGAGTTATTCCGACTGGTTGATTGGCGACAAAAGTGACTTCCAGCTGATAGCGATCCGAAGCACGAATAATCACATCTCGCAGCATACGGGGCAATGCATCGGCATCGACCCAAAGTTTGAATGGCAACACAGGGCTTCCCATTAAGGTATTAATCATGGTTATTCTAGCAAATTGAGACGATCAGGTTGATGATTAAATCGCTCCATTTTCATTGCATCTGCCCTCTTTATTTTAAAAAGTATGTGCCTGGTAAAACTGGCGTGATTCACACGAGAAAAAAATTGACTTCATTTGACTGGCATTTTAATTTTAAAATTCATTCGATTGACTTGAAAAATCGCAATGACCCTCGATTAACTATAAATACATCATCCAAGATCAATTGTGCATATGAAAAATCAGAATAGCCCAGAGATCATCACCATTGATGATCAAAATTTCGGTAGTCATGTCGAACACTGGACCTTGCTCACCGACAACCCTGGCACAGATGTACCACGGTGGTTAGGCAAAGCTCTTGATGAACCAATTATGCCGATGGGCCTTTGTACACAAGAATGTGATATGGATGCAGAGACCTGGCTGATTCAGGGACCGAGCAAAGCTGCGGTACAGTTGAGTCAGGTGATTGCCGTCGAAAACAACAAACCTCAAGCGGTAAAAACTGCATTTCCATGCTTTGACAGTCCTTATCAGGTGAAAGCCACGATTGACCGGATTATTAGCTGTAAATCCAATACTCAGGCTGTATTGCGCCTGAATCTGGGTGCTAACAATATTATTTACGCTTTCGATAGCCTGTATAGCGTCAATCACCCGCATTATGAAAAAGACCAGTCCTATGTGGTGAATCTGAATGGCTGGGCCTATGAACTTGAAGCGGTTGCAGATCATGAACATCTGGTGGTCGATGATCCGGCTTCGATCAAGCACCACCGTGCCTTGAATGATATTCTGGCTGCCAATAACGGTGTAGCTCCGGACAATTTGCAGGAACAGATTGATGCCTGGCAGCCGCAGTCTGAAGAAGATAAAGAACCTGTCACTGTAGATTTTTCTAAAATGGTGGCCTACCTATACGGCGAAACCATGGGTCAGGAAGATGAAGCCTGGTTTCAGGGCAATATTGTCGGTAAAACCACCATGCAATTTATGGATCAGGACTACACCCTGTATGATGTCACCCTGATTCATGACGAAGGCCAGCCTGCGACCTTGATCCGGATTGCAACGCGGAATGACCAGTACAAAAACTTCCAGATTGGTCAGTATATCCGTGGCAACTTGTGGATTCAGGCCAATATTTATAGAAAAGCGGCCTAAGTTCAAACATATAAAGAAGATATTCATTTTGATGGGTATCTTCTTTTAATCCATCTATCTTCTTATTTGTCATTTTAATTTTTGATTATTTTTTATACATATTTTCTGGCTTAATAATCTATTTAAATTCATTAAAAACCGAGTTATCCACATTTTTAAATTCAAATAAATTCATTTTAAATATTTAAAATAATCTTAAAAATCTTGTAAAAATAAGCGTTTGATTTCTCATATAAATAATCTGTTGTCATGCAAATCTGATATTTAAATAAAATGAAAATTTATCCTCTTTAATTAAAAATGTACTTTATTTAATCAATTTTTTATGATAAAAATACTCACAACAAATTAGTATTAACGATAAATAGATCGGACAATAAATATCTATGAAAATCGTGCAAGAAGAAACATTACAACAGGTCGAGCATCATCTTAGCTCCCGCTATAATATTGATATGATGTCCTGCCTTTTTTTCATGTTGGGGATGCTGATCTGCGGATTCATCCTGCATACTTTTATTTTCTAAAATTATTGTACTCATAAAAAAAACCCAGCCTGTGCTGGGTTTTTTCGTTTCAGGAATTAACCATTGCGTTTGGCAAAGTCATCCATAAAGTTCACCAATGCCTGCACGCCTTCTAAAGGCACAGCATTATAAATACTTGCGCGCATACCACCCACTGAACGGTGACCGGCAAGATTCAATAAATGCTGCGCTTCGGCTTCTTTCAGGAACTGTTTCTCAAGATCAGCATTGGCCAAGGTAAATGGTACATTCATGATTGAACGGTTTGCTTTTGCGATTGGATTCGCATAGAAATCGCTTTGATCAATATAACCATAAAGCAAGTTAGCTTTTTCAAGGTTCACCTTGTGCATGGCCTCTACGCCACCATTTTCCAGTAACCACTCGAATACCAGACCAGATAAGTACCATGCATAAGTTGATGGTGTGTTGACCATTGAGCCATTTTTCGCTTGATCTGCATATTTCAAGATGCTTGGAATTTCAGGTTTAGCTTGATCAAGTAGATCATCACGAATGATCACCAGCGTTAAGCCAGCAGGCCCGATATTCTTTTGCGCGCCAGCATAGATCAAACCAAATTTAGAGACCTCTAAGGGTGCAGATAAAATGCTTGATGAATAGTCGCACACTAATGGCTTATCTGTTTCAGGAATTGAAGCAAATTGCAGACCGCCAATGGTTTCATTATCGGCATAATGCACATAAGCTGCATCATCAGAAAGATTCCATTCGCTTTGGGCACTGATCGCATATTTTCCATCAATTTGGATACCTGCTTTTACAACATTGATATCGCCATAACGTTGCGCTTCTTTCAAAGCTTTTTCAGACCAGATGCCGGTATCGATATAGTCTGCTTTGTTGTTTTTGCCAAGCAAGTTCAATGGAATTGCCGAGAACTGTAGTGATGCCCCACCCTGCAAGAACAATACTTTGTAGTTCTCAGGAATATTCATGAGTTTGCGCAGGTCTGCTTCCGCTTTTTCAGCCATGGCAACATAGTCGGCACTACGGTGGCTCATTTCCATGATCGAAAGACCTTTGCCATGCCAGTCAAGCATTTCAGCTTGAGCTTTTTCAAGTACGGCAGTCGGTAATGCAGCAGGACCAGCACAGAAGTTGTACGCGCGCATGATTTTTCCTTTCAGAGTGAAACACAATAAAATGATGGCATTTAACCATATCTGGCAGGGTCTTGCACAAAATTATTTCAATCTATGAGTCAAGATAGAGTCAAAAAATCAATGTAGATTCACAAGATAAATTGACCAGTATTTTAACCTGCTGTTTTTATCATCTTTGCACTCACAATTGAAAATATTCAAGATTAAGCCTTTTTTTAATTCTGGATATTCTCTCAAAAACAGCCGATAAGTATTTGAAATACAGGGTGGTGTTTCAAAAAGTATGCTGAAAAAAACAATATGGCTTTTGATAAAATAGAGGTATGAAAATAACGCTACAAATCAAATGTCCTACCTGTCTAAGTAACAATATAAAGAGAAATGGCATCAAAGTAGATGGGAAACAAAACCATCAGTGCAAAGATTGCAAACGTCAGTTTATTGGTGATCATGCATTAAGCTATCAAGGGTGTAACTCAGGTATTACCGGCAAGATATTACATTTGATGGTCAGAGGAAGCGGTGTTAGAGATATTGCTGAAGTCGAGCGTATCAGCATTGGCAAGGTATTACGAACCTTAAGTGAATCGATCTATCAGATTCAGCCTAAACAAAGCCACTACGAATGTCTTGAAGTCGATGAACTTTGGACTTTTGTAGGGAATAAGAAAAATAAACAATGGCTTATTTATGCCTACCATCGAGAATCTGGAGAAATTGTTGCTTATGTTTGGGGTAAGCGGGATTTAGCAACGGTTCAACGTCTTAAAGCTAGACTTAAAAAGCTTGGGGTTCAATATGCTCGAATTGCGAGTGATCATTGGGATAGTTTTATCACAGCATTTCAATGTTGCAAGCAAGTGATCGGTAAGTTTTTTACCGTCGGTATTGAAGGTAACAATTGTAGAATTCGTCATCGAATCAGGCGTGGATTTAGGAGAAGTTGCAACTTTTCTAAAAAGCTCGAAAATCATTTTAAAGCCTTTGATTTGACTTTCTTTTACCTTAATAACGGATTTGTTTAACGCCAGCATACTTTTTGAAACACCACCGAAATACAGATGTAAAAGAAACAATACTATAACTTTACACTAGTTCTATCTGCGAACCTTTGATTTATACTAGCCGGATAACATCACCGGCTTTAAATCAGTTTAGCGACTTTATGAACTTAAAGAAAAATAAAAGACAGCTTGTCTGGGGTTTAAATCTGCTTGCATCGATGATGTATGGCAGCTTTGCTCATGCGCAGAGCATCAGCTTTCAGGACGCTGAACGTCAGTTGTTGCAAAATTCTTATAGCAGCCAAGCTTATCAAAGTCTGGAGCAGGCTTCAAAACTTGAAGCTGAAGCAGTGAAAGGTATAGGTCTGCCGAGAGTCGATCTGAATGTTCGTGCGTATGCCTTTCATAATGAACTCGATCTGCCTTTAGGTGCATTAAAAAATAATTTAGAGCAATCCTTAACGAATGGTGTCAATAATAGAATTGATGAACTGAACTTAGGGGGTCTGGCTGACCCGCTAAAAAATAGTTTAAGACAACCTATTCAAAATGGGGTGGGCTTAATTCCTGATAGTTCGCATGTCGTGCTGGATGATCAGGTGATTCGCCCGACGGTTTCAGTCATGATGCCGCTTTATACCGGTGGACTGACAAGCAGCGCTAAAGAAATCGCCAATATTCAGGTCGGTCGTAGTCAGCTCAGCAACAAACAGCAGCAAGACACGCAGCGTTTTGAACTGATTCAAAGTTATTTTAATGTACAGCTTCAAAAGCAACTACATGCAGCAGCACTATTTAACCTGAATGCCATGCAACAGCATTATCGCAATGCCTTAAAGATGGAACAGCAAGGTTTTATCAGTAAAGGCCAGCGCATGCAATTTGAAGTGGCACGCAATAATGCCGAGCGCAGCCAGCAAAATACGCAAGCCAATTTGAATGCTGCCCTGTTCCAGCTGAATAATCTGCTTCAGGAAAGTAGCATCACCGAACTTTCGACGCCTTTATTTGTCAATAAAACCGAGCCACAGGCCTTAAATCATCTGCTGAAAACCTTTAGTCAGAACTCTGTGCTGATTCAAAAAATGCAGCTGGATACTCAATTAGCTCAAGCCAATGTCAAAGCCCAGCAAGCAGCGAAAAAACCGAATGTTTTTGCTTTTGGCGAATATAGTCTGGATCAAAATGAAAACTGGATTGTCGGGGTGGCTGCCCGTTATAACTTATTTTCCGGAATTGATAAAAATAAAAATATTCAGGCTGCCGAACTCAAACGCTCTGCTACAGAACTGCTTACTGCACGCACCCAGCAGGAAATTGAAAATCTGATTTATAAATCTTATAGCGAAGCACTCAGTGCACAGCAAAGTGATGCGCTTCTGGCACAAAACTTGAAAGCCGCACAGGAAAATTTACGCATCCAAGAATTGTCCTTTAAAGAAGATATGGGCACCGCCACACAGGTCATCGATGCACAAAATGTGCTGAGTGGACTACGAGCCGAAACTGCCTTGAATGCCTACAAATATGTGATGTCACTGGCCACCCTATTACAAAGCCATGGCTCGATTGCAGAATTTCCCAACTACATTCAACATACCAACACTCACTATATTCGCTAATGGAGCCGAACATGAACGAAGATCAAAAATCCAATGATCCTGTGAATGAAGCGGCTTCATCCAGCGATACAGAAAAATCTCCTGTACAACAGGTAGAAACAAAAACTGGAATAGAAAATAACGCAGCGACTTCGACAGAGCATGAACAACCCGCTGAAATCGCTAAAAAGAAAAAATATTTATTGCTCGCCCTGATTCCAGTTCTGCTGGCAGTCATCGCATTTGGATTATGGAAAAGCTACCAACCGGCTCCGCTGGAATTGCAGGGTCGTGTAGAAGCTGAAACGGTCCAGGTGGCGACCAAAGTGCCGAGCCGCATTGAAGAAATTTATGTAGAAGAAGGTCAGCGGGTCAAAAAAGGCGATGTACTGGTGCGCTTAAACAGCCCGGAAATTCAGGCCAAAAAACAGCAAGCCGCAGCGGCTTTACAATCTGCGCTGGCCTTACAATCGACTGCTGAACGTGGCTCGCAAGAAGAAAATATCGCGAGCCTGTATGCCAACTGGCAATCGCTGAAAGCACAGCAAAATTTAGCCAAAGTTTCTTATGAGCGTGGTGCAAATTTATTTAAGGAAGGTGTGATCTCACGCCAGCGCCGTGATGAATTATTTGCAGCCAGTCAATCAGCGGCGCAAATGACTGAAGCGGCGTATCAGCAATACGCACGTGCCAAACGTGGCAGCACCTCGCAGCAAAAGAGTTCTGCCGATGCACAGGTAGATATTGCCCAGGCTGCGCTGGATGAAGCCAATGCTTTAGAGGCAGAAACCCAATTAGTTGCACCTGTAAACGGAACGGTGTCTAAAACCTATGGAAAAGTCTCGGAGCTGGTAGCCACCGCAGTCCCTGTGGTCAGCCTGATTGAAGATCAAATGTGGGTAAGCCTGAATATTCGTGAAGACCAATATGCCCCATTTCAGAAAATGAGCAGCATTGAAGGTTATATTCCTGCCCTAGATAAAACCGCCACTTTTAAAATCAAGCAGATCAGTGCCGAGGGTGAATTTGCCACCATTAAAACTACACGCCAAACCGGCGGTTATGATGTACGAAGTTTTAAGCTGCATCTTGTGCCCACACCAGCGATTCCTGAACTCAAAGTCGGGATGAGCGTGTTATTTAAACTGAAAGAGACCCGATAATGTGGACGGGTATATGGCGCGAACTGCGCTATCTGCTCAACGAAAAATGGGATCTGTGTCTGGTCACGCTCGCACCTGCACTGGTGATTATTTTATTCAGCAGCATGTTTGCTCAAGGGAAACCGGATCATTTACCGATTGCGATTATTGATCAAGACCAGAGTGCGCTGAGTCAAAGCATTTATCAACATGTGGCGCTGAATCATACTCTTAAAATTGCTACGGTGTCGGAACAAACAGCTGAAATTGAGCGCCTGTTAAATCAAAATAAAATTTGGGGTTATATCCATATTCCAAGCGGTGCCGAGCAACGTCTGGTTCGTGCCCAGGATGCTGACATCAGTATTGCCTTTAACCAGAGTTATTTCAGTATCGGAAATACCATCTCCTCTGCCATGCTGGTCAGTACCCTACAAGCACTGGCTGAATTTGGCGGACAGCAATATCTGGGCAACCGGCTGCCTTCTCTCGAAGCACCGTCACCGCATATCAAAATATCGCCACTGTATAATCCGCAGCTGAATTATGAATTCTATCTGGAACCCTATGTCATTCCGGCAATTCTGCATTTACTACTGTGTTGTTGTGTGGCATTTTCCGTCGGTCAGGAACTGAAGCGGCAGACCTTAACAAGCTGGATTAGCAACTCATCCATCTGGATGGCATTGCTGTCTAAGAACCTGGTCTATGTGGCTATTTTTAGTCTATGGACCTGGATCTGGATGTTCTGGCTGATTGAAATTCGCGGCTGGTTTGTTGCCGGTTCGCTCAGCCTGATTCTATCGGCACAATTTCTGCTATATAGCGCCTATGCATTTTTAAGCAGTGCAGTGGTTCTGGCGACCAAAGATTTAAGTAAATCTTTTGGCATCATTGCGGTCTATGGCGGTTCATCTTTAAGTTTTGCCGGTGTGACTTTACCTTTAAATAATGCGCCCCTATTCACCCAGTTTTGGTCCAATATTATTCCGTTCACGCCCTATGCCAAATTACAAACTGAACAATGGGTGATTGGTAGTCCATTGCATATTTCACTGCAAGCTGGATTAATGCTGCTGATCTATGCCCTAGTCTACGCTCTGCTGGCTTATCTGTTTCTTAAAAAAATCGCCAAAGGAGCAACACCATGAAATCCCTTTGGTTTTACTATCTACAAAGCTTTAAAGATATCGTCAGTCACGGCACGATCTTTACCACGCTGATTCTATCCGTCTTGTTTTACAGCTTTTTTTATCCAACCGCTTATCAGGCACAGCAGGCTGAAGCCTTACCGATTATTATTGTCGATGAAGAACAAAGTAACTTAACCACCCGTATTATTGGTCAGGTGGCACAAAGCCCCAATGTCGAAATTCAGGCAATTACCGGCAATTTCGCCGAAGCCAAACAATGGGTGGAGTCACAAAAAGCCGATGGCATTTTACTGCTGCCGGACAATTTATCGCAAAGCTTAAGGCATGGTGAAACAGGCGGAATTGGACTGTATTTAAGCACGGCCAACTTTTTAGTGACCAAACAAATTGGTCTGGGCTTAGCTACATCAGTTGAGCAAACTTTGGCAGATTATACTGAACGCTTTGGCAAGGTCTCGGATTTTTCACCTGCCCTTTCTGTGCATCAAATTCCTTTATTTAATCCGCTATCCGGCTATGGCAGCTATGTCTTTCCTGCGGTTGCACCTTTAATTATTCACCAAACCATTCTTTTGGGTTTGAGTATGCTGATTTTGGTATATCGGGAAAGAAAAGTAGAATTAAACGCAAATGCATTGATTGGGATGTGTTTAGCGGTCTTTACTATTGGCTGTCTGGGATGTTTCTATTTATTCGGCTTTAGCTTCTGGCTATTTGATTATCCGCGCGGTGGCAACCTGTTCGGGATGCTACTGGCTGTTCCGGTTTTTATCTACACAATAATTGGCATGACCTGCCTATTTGCCAGTTTTCTGGATCTGCCGGAACGTGCGGGGCATGTGATTGTATTCACTTCTATTCCACTGTTCTTTTTATCTGGTGCGGCCTGGCCGCATGCTGCCATGCCCACCTGGATGCAAGTCGTTGGCGAAATCCTGCCCTCTACCCAAATTGTGCAGATGTTTATTCAACTCAATCAGATGGGTGTGCCTACCGCACTGGTCTTGCCTAAACTGCTCTATCTTGGAATGATCGGCAGCTTGTGTTTTTTCTTGGCTTATCGACGTTTAATTTCTGGTCATCAAAGCAGATAGAACATTATAGCAATGCGCCTATTCCACTTATTTACTTGATTCGCCAAAGACCTGAATATTGAAATTACGAATCTTGTTGCTACCATTCGGCTTATCAAAACTCACATCATACTGAACCAGATTCTCCGGATAGGCAATTTCATAACTGACCTTATATTGTCCAGGCTGATTGGTTGCTTCTTCAATCTCTTTGGTCATTAAAGTCTTAGACTTGTATTCACCTTGAGGAATTGAACGTGAAAAGCGTTTCATCAGCTTTTCATTATCCTTAAACTGGGTTTGCAACTGCGGTTCTAACTGATCCAGAAATTCCTCATATTTCCCGTCACGCAAATCCTCATAAGCCAGCTGTGCCGCCTTTTCCTGTTCAGGACTCGGATTCGGAATATTGTCCATTGAATTACAGCCAGTCAATGCAACCGCTGCTGCCAACAACATTAATTTGGTTTTCATCGCTTACCCTTATGCAGTCAAGGTTTATAAAAAAGGACGCCGAAGCGCCCTTTTTATCAGTAAAAAACTTATTCTTCTACTGAATTTTCACCATCTTTTGCAACTTGCTCAGTTTCAGCTGCTACATCTGTTTCTGCTACTAAAGATTCTGCACCTTCAATCGCTTCAACAAACTCATCTTCTTCAACCGCTTCGATTGAAACGACACCAACCAGCAATTCCTCATTACCTAGGCGGATCAGACGAACACCCTGTGCGTTACGACCGGTTTGCGCCACTTCAGATGCACGGGTACGAACCAGCGTACCGCCATCAGAGATTAGCATCAGTTCTTTAGAAGCATCGATGGCAACAGCGCCCACCAATTGACCGTTACGTTCAGAGGTCTTGATCGCAATCACGCCCTTACCGCCACGTTTCTTGGTCGGGAAATCATCTACTGGAGTACGTTTACCATAACCGTTTTCAGATGCACACAGTACTTCGCCAGTTTCAGGTACAACAACCAGTGATACGATTCGGCTAATCAATGCTGAATCTGAACCATCTTCGTCATCAGACTCGATCTCAGTTTCGTCATTTTCTTCTAGCTGTGCAGCTGCACCAATGGTCACGCGCATACCACGTACACCTTTGGCAGAACGGCCCATTGAACGTACATCCGTCTCAGCGAAGCGAATGGCTTTACCTTCGTTCGAGAACAACATGATTTGCTGTTCGCCATCAGTAATCGCCACACCAATGAGGGTATCGTCACCATTCAACTCAATCGCACGTAAACCGTTTGAACGAACATTCGAGAACTGCTCAAGCTCTACACGTTTAATCGTACCGTATTCGGTTGCCATAAACACATAGAAGTTTTTACGTACCGCTTCAGCCTGCTGAGCAAAGTCATTGATGATGTCATCATCAAGATCTGTTGCAGAAAGCTCCAAGCCCAACTGTTTCAATTGAATACGCAATGCATCAGAAATATCATCCGCACCATCTTCAGATTCTGTCAGCGCTGCTTCAAGCTCGGCAAAATGAGCATTGATCACTTCATTGGCTTGCAACTGCGCTGCATTGGCTTTGACAAATGCCTTGAAGGCAGCCAGACGTTCTTTGAATTTCTTCGGCGCGTCAATCACAGGCAAGATCGCAGTAATGGTCTCGTTTTCATCCAGTGGCAACAAATTCACCATTGGGCGACCTTTCGCACCACGTGATGCTTGCGGCACTTCATAGACTTTCAGACGATAGACCTTACCAACATTGGTAAAGCAAAGTACCGTCGCATGACTTGACGTCACAATCAGATGTTGAATGTAATCATCTTCTTTCATGCTGGTCGCAGACTTACCACGGCCACCACGACGCTGTGCAGCGTAGTCAGACAATGGTTGAGTTTTCGCATAACCTGATTTCGATACCGTCAGCACCATTTGCTCTTCAGGAATCAGATCTTCACGAGAGAAATCGATACGTGACTCGACAATCGACGTTTTACGTGCATCGCCATACTGCTGAAGAATTAATGCCAATTCTTCACGAATCACGTTCATCAACAGATTAAAGTCATTCAAAATTGCAGTCAGTTCAGCAATTTGTGACAGGATTTCACTATATTCAGCATGTAACTTGTCTTGTTCCAGACCAGTTAAACGATGCAAGCGAAGTTCCATAATTGCATTCACCTGGGTTGGTGACAAACGATAAATCTCGCCATCCAAACCAAACGGGCGACTTGGGTCTTCACCTTCAATCTCATCCGGACGCACAGAAACTGAACCGGCTTTTTCCAACAAGGCCAAAACACCGCCACCTGCCCACTCACCTGCCTGCAAACGCTCACGCGCTTCAGCCGGATTTGCAGAACTCTTGATGGTTTCGATGATGGCATCAATATTTGCCAGAGCAACGGTTAAACCTTCCAAGATATGACCACGTTCACGCGCTTTGCGTAATTCGAACATGGTACGACGCGTGACTACTTCCTGACGGTGACGGATAAACGCGGCAATGATGTCTTTCAGGTTCATCAATTTTGGTTGGCCATTGTCCAGGCAAACCATATTGATGCTGAAAGAGTTTTCAAGTTGCGTGTTCTGGAACAGGTTGTTCACGATCACTTCAGCGTTTTCACCGCGCTTCAGGTCAATCGCGATACGCATACCGTCTTTGTCAGACTCGTCACGAAGCTCTGAAATGCCTTCCAGTTTTTTCTCTTTGACCAGTTCAGCAATACGCTCAATGGTTTTTGCTTTATTGACCTGATATGGAATTTCAGTGAAGACAATCGTGGTACGGCCATTCTTCGGATCTTCTTCGAAATGGTACTTACCACGGATATGCAAACGGCCCTTACCGGTACGGTATGCATCGACGATGCCTGATTTACCGTAAATGATACCGCCTGTCGGGAAATCCGGACCAGAAATATGTTCCATCAACCCTTCGATACTGATCTGAGGATCATTAGCATAGGCCAGACACGCATTCACCACTTCAGTCATGTTATGCGGCGCCATATTGGTCGCCATACCGACTGCAATACCGGTAACACCATTAATCAATAAGTTCGGTACACGGGTTGGCATGACTTGAGGAATACGCTCAGAGCCATCGTAGTTGTCTTCCCACTCGACGGTATCTTTTTCAAGATCCGCTAACAGTTCGTGGGTCAGTTTACGCATACGTACTTCGGTATAACGCATGGCTGCTGCGCTATCGCCATCGACCGAACCGAAGTTACCTTGACCATCAACCAATTGGTAACGCAAGCTGAAATCTTGCGCCATACGTACAATGGTTTCGTATACGGCAGAATCACCATGCGGGTGATATTTACCAATCACGTCACCGACTACACGTGCAGACTTTTTATAAGCTTTGTTATAGTCATTGCCTAATTCGTGCATTGCGAAAAGCACACGACGATGAACAGGTTTTAAACCATCTCGTACATCGGGCAATGCACGTGACACAATCACGCTCATCGCATAATCGAGATATGAGCTTTTAAGTTCATCCTCAATGGCAATCGGTCTAATTTCCGATACGCTCATGCATACTCCTTATTCTACAAGCCAATTTTGGCTTGTATTTATATGTCGTAAAACTAGCAAAATCATTAACTCAAA
Source organism: Acinetobacter sp. CIP 64.7 (assembly GCF_000369745.1). Classification (GTDB taxonomy): domain Bacteria; phylum Pseudomonadota; class Gammaproteobacteria; order Pseudomonadales; family Moraxellaceae; genus Acinetobacter; species Acinetobacter fasciculus. The sequence continues at coordinate 467,495 of NZ_KB850178.1, forward strand.
CGACTGAGTTAAAAACTAAAATACAGCCCTAAATTATAGCATAAACACTTGTATTTTTGTGTCGAAATATTCAGCTTAACCTTGTTAATTATCTTCATTTTAGTGATCATTTTCTTGTTATTTGAAAACCGAAAATTAGCGCATCCAGACAGGATTTTTCAATACCTCAAATTTTGAGAAATACAGTACTACAAAAACAAAATGCGCCAATCAACTGGCGCATCTTCATCGTTTTTTCTATATTTTTATTGTGCCTGGTTCAGTACTTTACGATAGCTCAGCACAGCCACAATCAATAAAACTGGCAATAACATTTCTACCCCTTCCTCAATGGTCATAATCATGATTTGAGTATAGTCAAATCATTATAAAACTAATACAATGGTGCAATGAGTTATTCAGAACATTTTAGACGTAAAATTTTAGCTAAGCTTGAGGAAGGTTATTCTATTCGAGCGGTAGCTGCACAATTTGAAATTAATAAAAATACCATTGTTGAATGGAAGAAACGTATAGAGATTAAAAA
>NZ_KB850178.1:642514-644623 GCF_000369745.1 Acinetobacter sp. CIP 64.7
AATGATTTCTTCTTGGTCTACGTGTCATAAAATACTCCATATATTGATGTTTATAACATCATTTGGGGAGCAAAATATCACTTATAAGTGTTGTTCAAATTTCCTGATCCACCTCTCTTTATCTAATTTTAATGCTCCATCCAATAATTCTGCTTTTAATGGTCCTTTAAAATCAATACGACCTACTGTCCCTGTCCCTTTTAGTACAACTTCTTTCATTCTTGTTCCTGACACTATCGTAGCAGGAATAGTAAAAGGTGCTGTTGTAGAATTTAACTGGAAAGCATAATTGCTAGATGTGTAATGTAAATCCAGAGGTAATGGTTGACCTAATATAGTGCCTTTTACCGTGCCCTCAATATTCATTCCAGTTGCAGCATAATCCATGACACGAGGAGCGGTTGTTGCAACTCCTGATGAAGATTTTGTTTTCATATAACCACTGAAACTGTTAATACCATTTGGTGTAGCACTATTTTCTGTCCCCATTGTCAATAGACCTGAAATCTTTTCCGCACTTAAACGGAAACCTAAAACTTCACGTGTAGATGCCTGATTTGGATTTTTTATGGCAAATTGTACAAATGGATTAGTAATCAGAGCTGAAGTCGCGGCACGATCCGCGCCATTCGTAGGATTACCACTTAAGGCAATATGATCAATATCAATATCACAGCCGGTTGCACCATTAACACCGCCACACCCGAGTTGTAGCTTTTTTATATTGGTATTAATTTCCATCTCGGCTTCCAGGCCTAATTTATAAAATGAGATATTACTCTGGTCATAAGTAGCTCCTAGATTATCCATCTGGTTAAATCCAGACTGAACCTCCATTGACAATAAAGCCTGCCCATTGACTTCTGAGAGCTCTTGGTCTTCCAATGAGGTTAATGCAGATACCTGACCACTTAGGCCCATCATAGCTACCACTAGACTTTTTAATATTATTTTTTTCATTTTTCTCATCCTGATTTTTAACGTGGTGTGATTCCCATCGTGCTACGAATGGTTCCACGAGTCAGTGCAATACTTGCCATGTTTTGCATATTGCCATTGGTCGCCATGGCAAAATTGGTCTTAAATGGTGTTGCAATATTATTTTCATAATTGAGTTTGACCTGATTATCCAAAGTCACTGTATCTGCACTGACACGAACTTTTGCTTTGACACCCAAATGACCTTCCATCCGGTTAAAGTTAATTGACGAAGTTTTTAATACCCCGGCTGAATCAATATCTTCATTGGCGATACTAAAATAGCTTCCCAGATTATCTTTGTTGGCATTTTCTTCTGCGGTAAGGGGTCTAAACTCAAAGTTTGCATTAAATGACAGGAAGTTGGTATCTGGTGAACTGCTAGTTGGGTCTACACCAGGAATAATCAGAAGTTCACCATTTCCATCAAGTTTAAAAGCAATATTAGTCAGGACATCATCACGTTTAGAAAAATTATCGTGAGGCACATAGCCCCCGCATTTAGTGATCGATGCATTGGTACAATTATATTTAGATCCTGGTAATTGACCAATCGCAAGCTCAGCTTTGGCTCCAATCAGCAGCTTATCAGCAGCTTATCAGCGCGAATATAAATACCTTCATCTTTATAACTAATAATTCCTTCTGACTTGATCAAAGCATCGATATTCCTAAAACCAGCATAATAGTTAACAGCCTCACCATGCTCACCATTTTTACCATCAATCAATATAATCGAGGTTGTGCTTGGTAAACCGGTTTTCTTGTCAATTCCATAGCCTTCTGTAGATGCCATAATGTTATAAGCAATTGCTTGCTTATTGTCTGTTCCATAAGTCGTTCCAGACAACGCAACATTGGCATTTAAATTATAAATAGGAATACCGATTCCCCATGAACCACCATCGCCACCAATTTCTGTCAAAGAGTTATCTGATAGGCTTTGTTGCACAAAGATTTGAAATGCAAAGCGCCCCTAATTGAGCCAAATTTAAGGCGTAACTTGGGTAAGTGGTCGACCTAATTCCGTAAATCTGTTGAGGACTGCTACACGTGCATGAATTTCATTCACCTGACTAGGAAAGCTTCTTGCCATTAATTTATCGCCTAATAATTTGATGCAATGCATCT
>NZ_KB850178.1:645568-703058 GCF_000369745.1 Acinetobacter sp. CIP 64.7
ATACGTAAAGACAGACGGAATAAGGATTTAATCATTAAGCAGCATTGGATGGCTGCGTCGGAGTAGGTTTGATTTCGCCCTTGTTTGCCTTTTGATGGCGCATACCATTGCGTAGCAGGATCAAACCAAATGGCAATATTTCCGCGACTCATGAGTGCTCGGTTATATGCGGGCCAATTGGTTGTGCGGTAGATTTTGTGTGTAGGCTTCTTCATTTGAAAATTATATCGCTGAAAAAGCCTTTACAGATAGGTTTGTGCAACAAAGCCTCGCAGTGGCGTTAATTCATATTCTGTTGTGCCATCATGCTTGATATCATAATCAATACCTGGTGAGGTATTACCTGCACCATTATAATAATCATCACGACGTTGGTCATAATAGGCTTTCATAAAGTCTGTATTATAATAATAATCAACTAATTCTTGCTTAAATGCGTCCCGGTTAGCTTGTGTGTCATAAGTATTCTTAATCGTATTATAGTTATCATTATAAAAATCAGTTTTTAAGGTATCATAGGCTTGCTGATACTCAGTTGCATAATTCTGCGTTCTTTCAACATGAAAAGCATTATCATATACCCCAATCTCAACTTTTTAAGTGATTGAAATAAAAAGGACATAACCCTATTTTAGTTTCCACCAAGAAATTAAAGCAAAGTTATGTCCATTGAAGAATTTATCATTTTTGTCTATGTAATCATAGAAGAACTTTATCCCATTGTTGTTACTCAGCCCCTGAGAACTCGTGGTTTTCCGCCTGCTGTTACTGATGCAGAAATCATCACTATGCAAATAGTAGGTGAATTTCTTGGTTTAGATACAGACAAAAATATTTGGATGTATTTCAAAAACAATTGGTTAGAATGGTTTCCAAAATTAGGATCTTATCCCAATTTCTGTAAACATTGTGCAAACCTGTGGCATGTCAGTCAATCCATTATGGCACAGCTCATTCAGCGTTATGGTTCAGATAACATTCACTTTATTGATGGCTTCCCACTCCCTGTCTGTAGTTATACCAGAGCTAGAAAGCATAAAAACTTTAAAGAATACGCAGGTTTTAGTTATTGTGCTGCAAAACAAGAAAAATATTATGGTTTCAAAGCTCATATCGTCATTAATCTTTCAGGCATGATTTCGGGTTATACCTTTGCACCTGCTCATTGTGATGAGCGAGATGTTGCACCTGAAATTACGAATGATATTTACGGTTTACTGGGAGCAGATAAGGGCTATTTAAGACCAGAATTGAAACGATATTATGAATATCAGGGTATTGATTTACAAACACCCTTTAGAAAAAACATGATAGATTTCAGACCTAAAGAGACACTGCAAATACTGATGAAAGCCAGAAGAAAGATTGAAACAGTGATTGGTCAATTAACAGATCGCTTTCACATTCAGAAAGTGAGGGCAAAAGATCTATGGCATTTAACCCACCGCATAACTCGTAAAATTCTGTCGCATACAATTTGTGTGGTGCTAAATAAAAAGCTTGGTCATTCACCAATTCAATTCGAAAATCTTATTTTAAGTTGAGATTGGCGTATCATATGTAGATTTATAAACTTTGTCGTATACACGCTGCCCAAGTTGGTTGTAATTCTCACCCGTCGGGATAATACGAATAAAGCCTGTATCTGCTTGTCCGGGGTTTTCAATGCCTCTGGCATAACTAGAACTAGCAGAAAGATCTTTAGGACCTTGAAACACCATTTTAAAATCATCAAGTACCAGCGCAACACCCTCACCGGTGGTGTCAGAAAGAGAAGAATCTGATAATTCCTGCATCGCATGTGCAGAAGGCAACAGGCTGAAACCGATTGTCATCGCCAAATAACTTTTGCGAAATTTAAATATATCTTTTATCTGAGCCATCTCACTCTTTCCTTTTTATTCGATGCTCCGCACCTTATGCTTCAGCTTCCCAGCCGCCAATCTTTGATTTTTTATAATGCATTGCATATTTTTTATGGTTATGCGGAATCCATTATGCTGATTTTTAATACAGATGCCAAAGCCAATTAGGCGAAAAATAGCAGTTTCCGATGAATGAAAATCTCAAAAAAATAAACGGGACATAAAGTCCCGTCATTCAATATTTTAAAACAATTAGGTCTTCGGCAAAGTAACGCCTGTCTGACCTTGATATTTACCACCACGATCTTTATACGAGGTTTCACAGACTTCATCAGATTCAAAAAATAGCATTTGCGCTACACCTTCACCTGCATAAATACGCGCAGGAAGATTGGTCGTATTTGAAAACTCTAAAGTTACGTGTCCTTCCCACTCTGGCTCAAGCGGAGTCACGTTAACAATGATGCCACAACGCGCATAAGTCGATTTGCCCAAGCACACGGTCAAGACATTACGTGGAATGCGGAAATATTCGATCGTACGCGCCAAAGCAAACGAGTTAGGCGGAATGATACAAACATCCGACTCGATATCAATAAAGCTGCGTTCATCAAAGTTCTTCGGATCAACAATTGCAGAATGCACATTGGTGAATACTTTAAATTCACGCGCACAACGCACGTCATAACCGTAGCTAGATACGCCATACGAAATCAGCTTTTGACCATTTTCATCCAAACGTACCTGGTTTTCTGCATACGGTTCAATCATGCCGTGTTTTTCGCTCATTTCGCGAATCCAACGATCAGACTTAATTGCCATTGATATAATCCAAAAATCTTAAAAACAAGTTATTGCGACGTACTTTAACTGAAATTGACACTAATGAAAATAAGTGAAAGTCTTAGAGCTCAAGTTACCAAAAAATTGCTGATTGAGATCAGCTTATAAACTTAAAAGTGCAGAATAGCTTAAAGGAATGGAAAAGCTCATTAGCACCAGCGAAGCCGTTTTTTGCAAGTTTTTCTGGTTCAGCCAGCGGCTGTTTTTTCTGGCCAGGATTGAACCCAGAAAAGTCCAGAAGAATGCAATCGGGATCAACAGAAGCAAGAAAACCAGCATATGAGTCACATAATGTTGGCCGCTTTTCCAGACAATGACAGGAAAGATCGCTGAGGCAAATAAAAGTGCTTTAGGATTAAGCAAGGTTGCCAAAAATAATTCTCGTGCGCGAATCGAGACATTTTCAAGATTTTCGCTTATTTCTGCAGTCCGCCATAATTTCACAGCGAGAAATAGAATATAGCCAGCACTAAAAAGTTTGAGAATGGTCGGTAAAAGCGGAAGATGAACGGAAATTTTTCCGATCAGAATGCCCCATAAGCTAATGGCAATCAGATAACCAAAGGCTTCCGCAGGAATTAAACGAAATGTTTTTTTAAATCCGACCTGAATGCCTGAAGATGCCAATAAGGTATTGGTTGGGCCTGGTGTTAAAAGAATGGTTGCCACTAAACCAATAAAAAACCATGAAATCATAGTTTGACCTCGCTCTAATCCGAGTAGCATAGAAGAATTCGGTCAGTGCTGCAAAAAAATAATTGTAAGAGAACATATGATCTAAAATTTAAATTTATTTATTTTAATTAATTCAAATATTTATATAAGCTTTCAGGATAAACACCCGATAGTCATTTCAGTCAATTTCGATCATTTAAATCGAGCTAATTTTAAAAATAAGAAATAAGAAGCCCTAGCTTTTAGCCAAGGCTTAAATATCTGAATTATCTATAGAATTAAAAAATTCGACTATGGTCTTTCTCTGCTTTAGGTAACTGCGCTGCAATTTTCTCTGCAATCAGCATATAGCTTTCTGCAGCAGCATCTCCCGCGATCACTGACGGCGTTCCAGCATCGGCATTTTCACGAATTTTAGCATCCAAAGGTAAACGACCCAATAATGGGACTTGATATTGCTCAGACAGTTTATCGCCACCGCCTGTACCAAAAATCTGTTCCTCAAAACCACAATTTGAGCAGATATGGGTCGACATGTTTTCAATCACGCCCATGATCGGAATCTGCACGCGGTTAAACAATTCAATGCCTTTGGTCGCATCCAGCAAGGCCACGTTTTGTGGCGTTGTCACAATTACTGCGCCCGTTACCGGAATACGCTGCGCGAGAGTTAACTGGATATCACCTGTGCCAGGTGGCATATCAATCATCAGCACATCGAGGTCTGGCCATAGAGTCTGATTGAATAACTGCATTAATGCACCCGTGGCTTTTGGACCACGCCAGGCGACTGGAGTATTGTGGTCTCCAGTTAAATGGCCAATTGATAATACTGCCATTCCATAAGCTTCGATAGGGACAAACTGCTCTGCTTCGATCATTGGCGTTTTGCCGGCATTGCCGAGCATGGTCGGGATACTTGGACCGTAAATGTCGGCATCCAGTACGCCTACGCGCAGGCCTAATTTCTGTAGAGCCAAAGCCAGATTTACAGTCGTGGTCGATTTACCTACGCCACCTTTGCCGGATGACACCAGAATCACATTTTGAATCCTTGGGTGTTTTGGAACATCACGCTGTTGCGGCGCAGCTTTTTGAATAGGTGGATTATTTGGATCAGCTTCTTCAGCTTTTGCAGGCTGTGCCGACGCATCAACCACAGGCGGAAGATTGGGTTTTGCTTCCGCTTTAGGCCCGCTTGAACAGTTTTCACCTTCAGCATGGTTATGCCCGCAACCACCTTCTTTCTTATGTCCAGTTTTCTGCTGAATCACATGCATATTCAGCTCTTGAATACCATATTTTTGCAAAGCTTCCGCCAGTTCATCATGAATCTGTTGCAGCTGCGCTTTTTCTTCTGGATAGGTATTCAAAGTGATTTGCAGAATTTCACCCTGTACATTGACCTGAGTAATACGATCTTTCAAGGCATTGCTAGAATTTGGCAAGATATAGTTTTGCAGTACGTTCTGCACAGCTTCTTCGTTCACCTCCTTGGAAGGCGAAAAAACCGATTTAAGCGAAGAAAGCCAGGACATAGGTTACTCCAAAAATGTAGATCGACATCTGAATGGCCTAGTTTAACGGGGTTTTAGGCGAAGGTTAAGCACTGTATTGGAGAAGATGAAAGAGATATCTTAAATTCCCAACTATTTTACTTGGTTTTTTGAAATATTTTATGAAATCTTGGTGAATAGAAATAATGAAAGAAAAGATCTCTTGCGAAAGTCGTTATTGCAAGTTCATCCGGTTTACCAGTGCAGCGATTAAGTTAATGCGTAAACCGAATCTTTTCCGTCTATTTCGATAGCGTTCACTTAGTATTCTAAATCTTTTCAATTGACTGTTAATATGTTCGATTACAACTCGTATTTTTCCAATCATTTTATTGTAATTTTTCTCAGCATCAAATAAGGGTAAATTCTTCTTTTTCTTTATTGGCATCAATAATTTAAAGCCATCTTGCTCTAACCCATAGTACCCTAAATCGGTCATAACATAGTCACAATGTTTGAATTTCTTAACTGTTTTTCTTGCCAATTTAATATCATGCTGACTGCCAGACGATATATCTACTCCTATGATTTGTTTGCTCTTCGGATGATAGATCACTTGGGCTTTTAACGTATGTTTCTTCTTTTTACCACTGTAGAACTTACTCTGATTTTTTTTTCGGGCGTTCTATTAAACATTCTGTCGCATCAATAATTACCCAGTTAAATTGTTCGTCTGCTGTGGTAATGCTTCGTTTTGGCAGGGTAAAACGTCTTGATTTCATTAATGCATCTTCAACCTTTTTAATAGTTCGATTCACATTACTTTCAGCGATATGGTAATTTGCCGCCAATTCCAATTGGGTGTTGTAGCTCCGTAAGTAATTGAGTGTTAATAATAATTGATCCTCTATAGCTAAAGTATGAGGACGCCCTAATTTCTTTTTAAGTGATTCTGCTTCTTTTAAAACTTCGACCATTTCACTAAAAACTGCTCGAGGTACACCAACCAAGCGCTGGAATTCAGAATCTGAAAAACGATTTAATTTCTGATATTTCATGAAATCTATATTGAGGCAGTTTTTACTTTCGCAAGAGGTCTAAAAGAGAGATGGGACTATTTTGATGTAATAAATTTTTTTTATTTATCTCGAGCGTGTTAAGCCACTTTAACCCTCTGTGATTAAAGTGGCTCTACGATCACAGACTATTTATGATTTTTATTGTTTTCAGATTTGTCCTGTTGATCCTTTTTATTTTTATCCTGATCTTGTTTCGATTCATCCTTTTTGGACTGAGAATTGCTCTTTGAATCTGTATCTTTGGCATCTTGCTGCTGATCAGAATTACTTTCCTTCGCTTGGTTATCTTTCATTTTACTCATCGTATCAGTTGCCATCTGTTTCAGCTCAGCGAACTTAACCGATGCTTCACTGACTAAGTCTGTGATTTTCTGTCTGGTATCTTCAAACTTATGCATGGCTTCATCTTTTAAATTTGCCATACCTGCCTGCTGATCGGTCTGACCATCTTTAGCATGCTGTTTATCTGACTTGTTAGATGATTTATCTTGAGAGGCATGATCTGCTTTGGCCTTTTTCGCATCATCTGAACCTTGCTCAGTATTTTGCTGGTGGTCAGATTTGCCATGTTTTAGCTCATTCAGAAGCTTTTCACCTTTTTGCAATAGTTCCTCACCGATCGCAATCGCTTTGGCTTTTAAGTCATCCATCTTAAAGCTTTCAGTTTTTTTATCTGACTGATTCTCTTGAGAATTGTCTTTTTGTGCTGATTGCTCAGCATTTGTATCTTTGCCGTTGTGCTGAGTATCAGATTTCTGATCAGCATGGGTCTGGGCACTTTGCCCATTCTTATGTTCCTGATTATGCTGTTTATCTATCTCATTTTGCTTTTGCTCTTTTGCAAGTTGATCATTCAATTCGCGTGCATGTTGTTCTTTATCTTGATTTTGCTTCGACGTATTATTTTGGTTCTGCTGAGTCATGAGGTACCCTCCTTAGGCATATCATATAAACAATCAGCCATTTTTTAGCACAAAGCATCACGCGAATCGGGCGAAGTAAGCAAACTGCAACAAAGCCTGTACATGTTGTTGCTATTATTTGCAGAATGTAGCATGAGCTGAGTCAAATCCGTATTGAAAAGCTATATGCTAAGGACGATGCAGGTTTTGTATTCGGTTTTCCAAGTCCATCTATTCGCAGGGTTTCCGTAAAGCATTTCTTTGTAATCCCCTCGGCATCATGTAAAATTATGGCCCATTGCATAATGAATACGAATGAGAGAGTGAATCCGTGCGTAAAATTTTAGTCACCAATGCCCTTCCTTACGCCAATGGCCCGATTCATATGGGTCACTTACTTGGCTATATCCAAGCAGATATTTGGGTACGTGCCATGCGTGCGATGGGTCATGATGTGACTTACGTCTGTGCGGATGATGCTCACGGAACCGCGATCATGCTGCGTGCCGAAGCGAATGGCATTTCACCTGAAGCGCAAATTGCCAATGTGCAAAAAGAACACATTCGTGACTTTGACGGTTTTGGCGTACATTTCGATCATTATGATTCTACGCATAGCGATACCAACCGTGCCCGTGCGTCAGAAATCTATGTGAAAAACCGTGATGCTGGCAATATTGCAGTTCGTCCGGTGACCCAGCTTTTTGATCCTGAAAAAGGCATGTTCCTGTCAGACCGTTTCATTAAAGGCACCTGTCCTAAATGTAAGGCGGAAGATCAGTACGGCGACTCATGTGAAGTCTGCGGTGCAACTTATAATGCGACAGAGTTGTTGAATCCGCATTCCACTTTAAGTGGCGCAACTCCAGTCGAAAAATCATCTGATCATTACTTCTTTAAATTGCCAAATTTTGGTGAATACCTGCAAAAATGGACTCGTGATGAAGGTCGCTTGCCGGTATCGATTGCCAACAAGCTGGACGAATGGTTTGAAAATGGCTTGAACGACTGGGACATCTCACGTGATGCGCCATACTTCGGTTTTGAAATTCCAGATGCGCCAAACAAATATTTCTATGTTTGGGTGGATGCGCCGATTGGTTATATGTCGAGCTTTGAAAACTACATCAAAACCAAACGTCCTGAATTGAATTTTGATGACTACTGGAAAAAAGATTCTGAAAATGAGGTCTATCACTTCATTGGTAAAGACATCGTGTATTTCCATGCCCTGTTCTGGCCCGCAATGCTGGAAGGTGCAAATTACCGTACGCCATCAGGCTTATTCGTAAATGGCTTCCTGACAGTCAACGGTCAGAAGATGTCTAAATCTCGTGGTACCTTTATTAAAGCGGAAACCTATTTAGAGCATTTAAACCCTGAATATCTACGTTATTACTTCGCGTCGAAACTTTCAGACAAAGTTGAAGATTCGGACTTGAACCTGGATGACTTTGTACAAAAAGTGAACTCCGACCTGGTTGGTAAAGTCGTCAACATTGCCAGCCGCTGTGCAAAATTCATCAACACTAAATTTGATAACAAGTTAAGTGCAACATGTGCAGAGCCTGAACTGGTGCAAAGCTTTATTGATGCGGGTGATTCTATTGCAAAAGCATATGAAGACCGTGAGTTCTCGGCAGCGATCCGTGAAATCATGGCACTTGCGGACAAAGCCAACCAGTACATCGATGAGAAAAAGCCTTGGGCACTTGCGAAACAGGAAGGTCAGGAACAACAAGTTCATGACGTATGTTCTGTGGGTATTAACCTGTTCCGTCAATTGGCAGTGTATTTAGCACCTGTATTGCCGACACTGGCTCAACAGGTTCAAGATTTCTTGCAACTTGAAAGCTTCGATTTTGCTTCTCGCGAAACAATTCTAGTGGGTCATGAAATTGCATTGTTCCAGCCGTTGATGCAACGTGTAGATCCAAAAGCTGTTGCGGCAATGGTGGATGCATCTAAAGATTCTTTAGCTGCTCCTGCTGCTGAACCAGCAAAAGCTGAGAAGAAAAAAGAGAAGAAGATTGAAAAGAAAGCTGAACCTAAAGTCGGTGAAGCTGAAATCATTAATATTGATGATTTTATGAAAGTTGACCTGCGTGTTGCTGAAGTTTTGGAAGCGGCTACGGTTGAAGGTTCTGAAAAACTGCTTCAACTCACTTTAAACGTTGGTGAAGCTGAGCCACGTAATGTGTTCAGTGGTATTCGTGAGTTCTACCAACCTGAAGACTTAAAAGGCAAACTGGTGGTAATGGTGGCTAACCTTGCGCCACGCAAGATGCGTTTTGGTATTTCAAACGGTATGGTTTTAGCTGCGGGTAATGGCGATGGTGTTTGGGTGATTTCACCTGAATCTGGTGCTAAACCGGGTGATAAAGTGTCTTAAGATTTCCATTTTAAGCAAAGAAAGCCTCTACGTATGTAGGGGCTTTTTTATATCATCAGTTAAATTTAATTTCTTGATTTTTAATATTTTCAATATAAAATCAATGCGCTTTTTTATTCTTTTATAATTATTCGGGGTAAGCATGAAAAAATTATTAGTTTCAGTTCTAGCGATGTCTACAATTGCATTTACAGGTTGTTCAGTACGTATGGCTGACATGACAGTTGCATCTACTAAAAACTACAACCTAAACTCAAACCAGTTTGTGAAAGGTGAACGCGTTAAAGGCGAAGATAAAGTTCCTGTGATTTTATTCCCACTTGGTATTCCTAACTTCAAAACAGCAGTAGATCGCGCAATTGAAAAAGACCGTTGTGCTGTTGCACTTTCTGATGTGGTAATTACTCAGCTTAATCAAGCATTTATTATTGGTCAGATTGGCTATCGTGTAGAAGGCACTCAAGTGATTGACCGTTCTCAGCCTGAATGTGCTAAATAAGTTTTAAATATAAAAAAGCCTCTATCTCTAGAGGCTTTTTTATTGCTGGGTCACTTAGCCTTGCAACACAAATTCCCAAATCACATAGCCCAGTCCAAAGCCCAGTAGTGAATATAAGGTAATAATGAAAAATACAAAGCTGGCATTGTTTTTTCTTTTCCAAAAACTCATCGCGACACCCAAAGCTTGTTCGTAATACCCCATGTTAACGAGCTTTTCATAAAAAGTGAAATGTATCTAAGCATTTTATTTATAATAATATTTTCATCAAAAATAAATTCTTTACTTTCAAAAAATCAATATACAGATTCAGACTTAATTTTTAGTACAGATGCCAAATCGGCATTGCTATTTAAAAAAATGGTAAATATATTCATATTCTTTTTTGCTGGCATCCGTGCTAATACATAGAATTGACTTTAATTACATAAGAATAGCCATGAAATACTTCACCTCTTCTCTCGTCATGTCACTGCTTGCTTTAGGTTCAATGACGGGTATCTCTCAAACACATGCACAAACCGTTTCTAGCACCCAACAACAAAAACAGGTTCCGGGGTATTATCAGCATAACTTCGGAGATTACCAGATTACTGCCCTGCTGGATGGTAGCAATTATCTGTCCAAAGCCTTATTTAAAGATATTCCAGCAGCCCAAGCCGATCAGATCTTGAAAAAATACTACGTCGATCAGGCCAAAGGCATCCAGACATCCGTGAATGCCTTTCTGGTCAATACAGCCAAAGAACTGGTTCTGGTCGATAGCGGAACTTCAAGCTGTAATGGTCCACACCTAGGTTCAGTGTATTCCAATTTACAGGCTTCAGGGCATAAACCTGAACAGGTCAATGCCATCCTGCTCACGCATTTGCATCCTGACCATGTATGCGGCATCAGCAATAATGGCGTGGCCAATTTTCCCAATGCCAATATTTATGTGTCTCAAACTGAACTGGATTTCTGGATGAATCCTAAAACAGCAGACAAATTACCAAAAGCCAAGCAGGCAGGTTTTTTGGGCACAGTCGATAAAATCAAGAAAGCCATTGCACCCTATCAGGCCAAGAATCAGCTTAAAACCTTTAAAACTGGCGATAAAATCCATGCTTTCGATGTTATCAGTTCGGCTGGACATACACCGGGGCATTTTGGTTTTAGCTTAAAATCTAAAGGTCAGCAGATGGTGTTTATTGGAGATATTGTGCACTCACATACGCTGCAGTTTGATCGCCCACAGACCGGCGTTGACTTTGATGTCGATCCGAAAAAGGCGATCGAAACCCGCTTAAAATATTTTGCTGAATATGCGAAAAATGGTCAGACGGTAGCAGCACCACATTTGCCATTTCCGGGGATTGGACATATTTATTCTAAAGACAATAAAAGCTATCAATGGATTCCGGTACATTTTAAAGATTAATTGAATACTTCAATAATTTTATCTAAGCATGAAACCCTAATTTTTTAGGGTTTCATTTATTTTAAATATCCTTCAGCCAGATTCCCTATGACTTGGTAAATTTAAAACTTGAATGACGCTTTGAAATTTAAAAGCAATAGTTTCGTTTATTTTTAAATTTTTTCTTAAAAATCTTTTACTTTTTACGTGCACCTTCAGCATGCTTTTTTAGCACCGTTTTTCTTACGATAAATATAAACACCTAAAAATATAATATAAATCTGAATTTTATGAACTCTCGCCATGTCTTAGTTTGGTGCAAAAAAATAGTAACGTGCTTTATATCGAGTCTTATCAATTTCAAGAAATTCTTCATCAAAATTTCCCTTGCTTAGCCCTCTTCTACAATCAATTTGCCTCTATATACTGATTTTCTTTTGTGATCCCGCGCACTAAATTGGAACGCACCATGCAAAATATAGACTTATTATTTCTTCTTCTCGGTGCAGTTCTAGTGCTTGCCATGCATGCTGGATTTGCTTTTTTAGAGCTTGGAACAGTTCGACATAAAAACCAGGTCAATGCCCTAAGTAAAATTCTAACCGACTTTGCCATCTCCGCCATCGCCTATTTTTTAGTGGGCTACTATATTGCCTACGGTCAGCACTTTTTCCATGATGCTGCAACCTTGTCTGCCGATCATGGCTACAATCTGATGCGCTGTTTTTTCCTGTTGACCTTTGCTGCAGCAATTCCAGCGATTATCTCTGGAGGGATTGCAGAGCGTGCCAAAATGCGTTCACAGGCTTTAGCGACATTATTTCTGGTTGCGCTGATCTATCCGTTTTTTGAGGGTATGATCTGGAATGGCAACCTTGGTTTTCAGGATTGGCTAACCCATGCATTTGGTGCAAGTTTTCATGATTTTGCCGGCTCAGTTGTCGTTCATGCAATGGGCGGCTGGATGGCACTTGCCGCAATAATCCTACTTGGTGCGCGTCATGGCCGTTACAAAAATGATGGCCGGATCACCGCGCATCCTCCTTCATCAATTCCTTTTTTGGCTTTGGGTTCATGGATTCTGATTGTGGGATGGTTCGGCTTCAATGTCATGAGCGCGCAGCGGCTGGATGCCATTTCTGGACTGGTCGCTATTAACTCTTTGATGGCCATGGTCGGTGGAACAATAGCAGCCAAAGTTGCGGGGAAAGATGACCCCGGCTTCCTGCATAATGGTCCCTTAGCAGGTCTGGTGGCGATTTGTGCAGGATCAGACGTCGTTCATCCGTTGGGTGCTTTTTTTATCGGGATCAGCGCCGGCATTATTTTTGTGAAACTCTTTACCTATACCCAAAATAAACTCAAAGTGGATGATGTATTGGGGGTTTGGCCTTTGCATGGCGTTTGTGGTGCTTTTGGCGGATTAGCTGTGGGTATCTTCGGTCAGCAATGGCTTGGAGGAATGGGAGGAGTGTCTTTAATTTCACAACTCATAGGTACAGTGCTGGCGATTGTCATTGCTTTGGCGGGTGGTTTTTTGGTGTATGGCCTGCTTAAGGTTTTGATGGGTATTCGCCTGACTGAGGAAGAAGAGTTCAATGGTGCAGACTTGTCGATTCATCGTATTTCTGCTAATTCGGAAGAAAATACTTTTTAATAGATATAAAAAAAGCCTCTACGACTAGGGGCCTTTTTTATTTATCAGTAGAGCATCTAGATGAAGTAATTACTTCATACCAAAAATTAATTTTAAGCCAAGTACCGTCATAACTGCGCCTGCTGCGCGGTCAAACAAAGCCTTAAACTTCAAATAAACACGACGTGGCTTTTCCGCAGATAATGCAACTGCGACTAGTGAACACCAGCCTGCATCAATAAAGAAACATAAGACAGGCAAAACAAAATAAAAATACGTTGGAATTTCTTTGGGCAATAACGCGGTAAAAATACTGGCCAGCACAATCGCAATTTTGGGATTGGACAACTGTGTGATTAAACCAGTGGTAAAAGCACGGCGTAAAGACATCTGTTTGCTAATGGTTGTATCCGCTTCGATCGGATCTTTGGCATGTTTAATGATTTTAAATGCCAGCCAAAGTAAATATAGTCCCCCACAAATTTTTAAAGCCAGATAAGCCGAAGGTACAGCCAGCAAAAATGCCTGTAAACCGAGTACCGCCAGCAGACCAAAAATCGCTGCGCCGAGACCAGTACCCAATGCAGTAAATAAACCATGTTTACGTGAAATAGCAATTGAATTTTTTGCTACATAAATAGAAGTCGGCCCGGGACTCATTGCGCCTAACATCAGGGCAAAAGCAATCGAACCTAAAATCCAGAATGATTCCACGAGATAACCTGACTTAAAAATTGAAGGGCTATTTTAAGCAAAAACCTGAAGATTTGCTGTAAAAATTTCTGGATTTATCATGAATTTTAACGTTTGCAATCACTTAAGGTTTTAACTGATCCTGAGCACTTAAATGCTTGTCTAGCAGTTGATAATCCTGCTCATGTACAGGTACGCCACCAATAATCATGGTACGGGTTTCTGTTTTAGGTTTATTCAACGCATCATCACAGCCCGACAAACTGAGCAACAGGCCTAACAACACAGCATAGGATAATATTTTCATTATTCTACCCTCCTCAGGGTTTCCTCTGTTTAGATTAGCATTATTGTTTAAATTATCAGCAGAATATTTGTGACAATCTACAACCAATTCGACAGCGATCAGCTCGCGATTGCCTATTCAAAAGCTCTGATTTTTAGCACTTCCGCTATAATGCTTACATCATGAACTTTGCGAACTTTTATGTTTGAAACCATTGCCCAAAATATTCCAGATCAACAGATTAATTTTCACGATATTACTTTAACAATACGTCGTCTGGATCTGGTGCATCCGCAAATTTCGGGCAACAAGTTTTTTAAACTGAAATATAATTTTCTTGAAGCCAAAAGACAGGGTTATCAGCATATTCTGAGTTTTGGCGGTGCTTACTCCAATCATATTGCGGCAACTGCATTTGCCGCACAACAGTTTGGTTTTCAGAGTGTTGGAGTGATTCGGGGTGAAGAACTGGCTGATCGAACATTGAATCCAACATTAGCCACCGCCCAGCAATTCGGGATGCAGTTGCATTTCGTCAGTCGTGATGAATATCGGCGCAAGCAACAGCCTGAGTATTTGGCTGAACTCGCTCGACAATTTCCTAATCATTATATTATTCCTGAAGGTGGAACCAATGCTTTGGCGATTCAAGGTTGTCAGGAAATTTTAAAAGAAAATGATGCGCAATTTGATGTCATTTGTTGTGCAGTAGGGACTGGTGGCACCATCAGCGGATTGATCGAAGCCAGTCATGGGCATCAACAGGTTTTAGGATTTTCTGCACTGAAAGGTTCATTTTTAAAAGATGAAGTCGCCCAGCTGACGAAAAAAACCAACTGGAACATTCTCGATGATTATTGCTGTGGTGGCTATGCCAAAACCAGTGCAGCCTTAGTGCAGTTTATCCGGGATTTTGAGGCCGAATTTTCAATTCCACTGGAGCAGATCTACACGGCTAAAATGCTGATGGGAATTTTTGATTTGATCGAGAAAAATTATTTTCCGGCTGGATCAAAACTGCTGGTCATTCATAGTGGTGGTCTGCAAGGCCGTAATATTCCCTTTGGTTTTACAGCAACCTAAGCTTGAATTGGTTGATTGTTATTTAAGGCAATTAACCCTTTGACCAAGCGGTAGATATGCCAGATAAAGACCAGAAACACGATCAGGAAGCCAATCAAGATCACAGTCAATAAGCCACCGACGATATAACCCAGCAAACTGATCCAGAAGGTTTTAATTTGCCAATCGACATGACTTTCCAGCCAGGTACCGCGCATTTCATCACGCTTGATATAATTCATCACAATCGCAATAAATGGGGTAAGACCAAGAAAAAATCCTAAAATATAAAGAATATATGTAATCAGATTATATTGTTTTAAATCTTCCGCACTTGCCATTCGCTTTTCCTTGTTATTATGTTTTTAGTTTGTACAAAAGCTATGCATGAGTTTTAAGCAGCTTTCAAATATTTTATGTTTAAAATGCGCTGCAAATCTGCAATCACGGAACTGATTTTTCTGGAATAGAGAAAGCTGAAATAAAATTGTCTATAATGCTTCCCTTTTCTTCTCCCTTGAGTGTGTGATGTCTTCCAAGCAATACGATGTTCTAGTCATAGGTGCCGGTGCCTCAGGTTTAATGACGGCGTATATGGCTGCGCAACGTGGGCGTAAAGTCGTGGTGGTGGAAAAAGCCAACAAGGTTGGCAAAAAAATCCTGATGTCTGGCGGTGGTAAATGTAATTTCACCAATCTGGAAGTCGAACCGAGCAATTATATTTCACACAATCCACATTTTGTGATTTCAGCTTTAACGCGTTATACCAACTGGGACTTTATCGGCTTGGTTTGTGAATATGGCATTGCTTATGAAGAGCGCAAACATGGACAGCTGTTTACCTTAAATGGTGCAAAAGATATCTTGTCGATGCTGCTGGCAGAATGTGATAAAACCGGTCTGGTCGATATTAAGACCAGTTGCGAAGTGAAAGCAGTGAATCCAGTCGATGATCAAGGCTTTCAGGTGGCGACCTCACTGGGATATTTTGAAGTTGAATCTGTCGTCGTGGCATCTGGCGGTTTATCTATTCCTACGCTTGGCGGTTCAGGCATTGGCTATGAGATTGCAAAACAGTTTGGACATCACCTCTATCCGACTCGTGCCGGACTGGTTCCATTTACCTTCTCTGACGGATTTAAAGAAGTGACCACGCGCTTAAGTGGTAATGCCGTAGAAGCAACACTCTCTAATGAACTTAACAGCTTTACCGAAGCCCTCTTATTTACCCATCGCGGTTTGAGTGGGCCGAGTTCCCTGCAACTTTCTAACTACTGGAATGTCGGTCAAAGCTTTAAGGTCGATTTCTTACCGAGTGTAGACTTACTGGATTTCTTTAAAGCAAAAAAACAAAGCCAGCCCAAAGTCTTATTACGTACACTCCTCAATGAATATTTACCGAAAAGTGTGGTGGCTGAATTACAAATTCTGATCTGGACTGAAAGTGCTGAAACTGCCATTGGTAATATCAGCGATGATAAGCTGGAACAGATTGCGGCACGTCTGCATGGCCTTGAAGTGAAACCTTCAGGAACAGAAGGCTACCGTACGGCGGAGGTGACTTTGGGTGGTGTAGACACCACGGAAGTATCCTCAAAAACCATGGAAAGTAAAAAGCAGAAAGGCTTGTATTTTATTGGTGAAGTACTGGATGTTACCGGACATTTGGGCGGTTATAATTTCCAATGGGCATGGTCATCGGCACATGCCGCATCGGAATATATTTAATCAATAGATAATCTGGATTGCTACTTAACTCATTCCAGATAATCTGTTTTAAACAGGTTAAGATTGGCCGTATTGGTTAGACGGTCAATCGCCAGCTGCATTTTTTGAGCTTCTCGCAGACATAGCGGTAAGTCATCTGCTGAAGATGCCATGAATTTATGTTGCAGTGCTTTCCACATATTGTTGATCTCCTTTTCTTTATATTTTTAATGCAAGAAAAATACCAAAATCATTTTAGTATTCACTTGAATATTCTATATTTTTTAAAAAATAAATTCTATTCCTAGCGACTGAGCAGGATTGACTTCTCAGTTAAATTCGTCTGCCTCTGGTATTTTCTTATCCAGCTCCCGCTCAGACTGCTCGTCCTGCTTGCTCTTTACAAAAATAAATCGATAGGCAGCGGTAAAAAAGCCAATCGTAATTCCTGCAATGACTAAAGGCGCCAGAACTTTGTTAGGTTTCTTGGTATTCATTCATTTTTCCTTATGACTGAACAAAATCGACCACATGAGCGTGGTCGATTTTGCTTAAAAATAAAAGGTTATTTCAGGTCATCTTTTTTCTGAGTTGAACGATCAATATCGACATCTGGCTCTTTTTCTCCGGTTGAACCAAATGGATTATTGGCTGGTGGATGAGTCGGATCGACTTTTACTGAATCTGGTACGGCCTGATCCGCATCCGGATTGACAGGATCAATACCTAATGACTCATCATCCTGTGGTGCAGTGGTAAGGATTGCCGGGGTAGTATGGGATAAATCCGTACTCATACGCGTACTCTTGTCTGAATCCTGATTTGGCATGATGCCTGCTCCTGGAGTTGAGATTGAGGAATCGCTAGTACCTGTAGCCGTTTGCGAACCGCTAAAGGACTGGCTCATTGAGCTATCGGTAGAACTCATACCCATCGCCGCACCTGTAGTGCCTGACATATCAGCTGCACTTGTACCTGTGGTCTTGCCACCTAATCCAGAAAATATGCTGTTCTCAGCTTGTTCTTTGACTGGATTGGGGTCTTTGGCCTCACGTTTGGCTTTATCGATCAAATCTGTGAGTACACGCTCCGCAGGTTGACGACCACCCAAACCAAATGCCAAGGCAAATGCCACTGCTACAGCACCCAAAGTTAGACCAAATGCCAAGTTAACAATTGAATCGGCAATACCCATGGCACGCAGACCCATTGCCACAACGAGTCCCATGATCAGAACACGAACCAGATTGGCTAACCAGCGTGAGCTGTTATATTCACCACGTTGTACGATATTCGCAACAATATTTGCCAGCCAGAAACCGATTACCAGAATCACCGCACCGAGCAGGATATTGGCACCGAAGTAGATGAACATTGCAATCAGACCACTGATCTGTTCAAAGCCCAGACGGTTCGCTGCTTCAGATACCGCAAATAGCATGGTGAATAAAACGATCAGGAAACCGACTACACTGGAAAGTTTAGTCGTGCCTAAAAAACGCTGGATATCCAGTTTGGCAGGAATTTCATCAACACCTGTACCGGCAACTACTTCAACTACCAGACGTGCTACCAGTTTAGACACCACATACGCCAGAATCAGAATCAACGCAGCAGCGATGATATTCGGAATGGCATTCATGATTTCATACAGCATGGCTGTAGCAGGCTGAGAAATGGCCTCGATACCCAATGCTTCAAATGCAATGATCAGTGCGGTAATGATCACCACGGCGAAGATAAATGAACCAATCACCTGAGAAACATTCGAGTTTTTGAAGATGCCTACTTTTTCAGCATGTTGCTGTACGTTCAGACTGTTTAATAGTCCTTCAACAATACCGCGCACAATTTTCGCCAGGATATAACCGACAAAAATGATGACTGCAGCAATGAAGATGTTTGGTAAGTAACTAACAACATCGGTCAGCATATTCTGAACTGGTAACAGCAGACCGTTGAGACCCAGAATAGACAGCACGATTGGTAAGAACAGTAATAAAATTAACCAGTAAGCAATTTCACTGATGTTTTTACTAATCGGACTGACACCGACTTCAGCACTGAGTTTTTCATCGAGTTGCGTTCGGTCTAGCAGTTTTTGTAGCCCTATCTTCACCAGATTGGCCACAATCCAACCTATGAATCCGACTGCAATTGCACCTAGTAACTGCGGGATAAATAACAGGAACTGCTGGATCATATTACTGAATGGACCGCTGACACTGGTCAGATTAAGTACGTTCAGCGCACCAATCACGGCAATAATCAGAATAATCCAGAACACGACGCGGGCGATAATGCTCTCCACATTGGAGTGATGACCTGTCGCCGTATTTAAATGTGTATTGGTGCCCAGTTTTTGCAAGAGCTTTTTAACGCCTGCCGAGACCAGTAACGCAATGATCCAGCCAATTACTAATATGGCAATTGCACTAAGAATGGGATGAAACTGATCCCAGTAGTACATGGCATCGAAGCCTCCACGTGGGCTTCTCATATAATCATTCATGTTGTTCTACCCTCTTTGTTATTAAGCTATTTATCTGAAATCGGGGGCATCTCCCTGAAACAATCAGCCCCTTCTTCTTCCGAATTCATATTAGATTTGATGTTTTCAGACTCAAGCCAGGTAGATGGCACTACCTTAAAACATCACCATCCATTGCAAAAAAGCCCCAGTGGTTCACTAGAGCTTTTCAGGTATTTTCAGTTATTGAGTCGCCTGTCCATCAGTCGCAGTTGCTGTTGCTTCTGTGCTATCACCTACGGTTGCTGTGGCTTCCGTTCCATCATTCATGGTGGCGGTGCCTTGTGTAGGCTCACCGACTGGAGTTGAATTATTTGGGGTAGCAGGCTGTACATTCGGATTTGGATGTCCTGCAGGAGCATCATTCGCATCTGGATTCATGTCAGCAAACATATAGAACAGTAGTGCGAGTAAAAAAATACCGACCAAAATCAAGATATAAACAGGGATACGCTTTTTTTGCGTCACGTCTGCTTGATGATTTAAAGGTGGCTTTTTATTGAAATCATCGACCATAACCATTCTCACTCTTTGTTATTCATAAGTAGATTTTTAGAATAACAAGCTGTGAATAGGGCTTCTGTGACAAAACATGGTGAGATGGTGACGGGATGTAAGTCACTAATCCATCAGAATTCTCTGCTGGTTACTGCTTTAAAATAGCCGTTTGGCCGGGCTATGTTGTATGTCGACTGGGGTTTGGTGTTCATCTTTCAACTGTACTCCTGAAAGCTGTAACTCACAGGATTTACGCATCAATGCCACCAGTCGCTGGATGGCAAGTGGATAGGTCAAGCCGGCAGGACGGACATTGGAAATACAGTTACGCAAGGCATCATGACAACCTTTAAAAGCATTATAAGTGTAGTAAATTCCCATACTGTCCGGTGAGCTCAAACCCGGCCGTTCGCCAATCAGCATGACCAGCATTTTCGCCTGTAAAATTTCTGCCACTTCATCGCCAAGTGCCACACGACTGCCACGGGCTATCACCAAGGGGGCAATCTGCCAGCCTTGTTCTTTACAAGCCTCCAGCAACGCCGAAATAAAATGCGGGCTATTTTCCTCAATGGCACGTGCCGAGAGCCCATCTCCCAGCACAATGGCTACATCCCAATGTTGCTGATGTTCGGCCCGGTATTGCTGCAATATCGTTTTGGACTGTTCTAAAAGCACACGCCCAAGATCGGGACGTTTAAGATAAAGATCTTTCTCTACCGCCTGGCTTTCAATTTCCAGAATAGGCAGTCCCGTTTTAGCTAAGCCAGATTTTAAGAATTCAACATCAAGTGGCTTCAGTACCGCATCTTTAGCTTGCGCATGTGCCAACTGAAATTCCAGACTTGGTCGAGTCGGCAAGCTGCCCCCAGTTCGACCTAAGGCAATCCGTGCATCAGTAAAGGCTTTTAATTTCTGCCAGGGATTATCCTGTAATTGGGACTCAAATTTCACACCGGCAATCAGTTTCATAGTACTTCCTCAAGACAGGATTAGACGTAAAAATTGCTTCGGCAACTCTGTTGGCCAGTGCAGCTGATTAGACTGTTGCGCCAAAATTCCCTGATGCTCCAGCCAGTAGTCAAATTCGGGTGCCGGTTTTAATCCCAGTAATTGCCGGATGTAGAGCGCATCATGAAAGGAGGTTGTCTGATAGTTCAACATCACGTCATCTGAACCGGGAATACCCATAATAAAATTCAGTCCGGCATTGGCAAGCAAGGTCAGCATTACATCCATATCATCTTGATCGGCATCGGCATCGGCATCGGCATCGGCATGATTGGTGTAGCAAATATCACAGCCCATTGGTACACCGAGCAGCTTGCCACAGAAATGATCTTCCAGCCCGGCCCGGATAATCTGCTTGCCGTTATACAGATATTCCGGTCCGATAAAGCCGACCACGGTATTGACCAGCAAGGGATTAAACTTACGCGCCACGGCGTAGGCACGTGCTTCCACGGTCTGTTGATCCACGCCATGATGGCCATTGCTAGACAAGGCACTGCCCTGTCCGGTTTCAAAATACATGACATTTTGGCCCACGGTGCCGCGTTGCAGGCTTAAAGCGGCCTCATAACCTTCCTGCAACAGCGCCAGATTGATCCCGAAACCGGTATTGGCTTTTTCGGTTCCCGCAATGGACTGGAACATTAAATCAATCGGAACATTTTTATTTGCCAGCTGAATGCCAGAAGTAATATGGGTCAAAACACAAGATTGAGTCGGAATATCATATTCCTGAATAACGTGATCGAGTAGTTTGAGCAGCTCAGTCAAATTCTGCAGATTATCTGTAGCTGGGTTGATTCCGATGACTGCATCACCATTGCCGTACATCAGCCCATCCAGAATCGAAGCTGAAATTCCCATCACATCATCAGTCGGATGGTTCGGCTGCAAGCGGGTGGAAAGATGCCCTTCCAGACCAATGGTATTTCTAAACCGCGTAACTACACGACTTTTTTTTGCCACCAGAATCAGATCCTGATTACGCATAATCTTGCTCACTGCCGCCACCATTTCCGGAATCAGGCCCATTTTTAAAGCAGCAAGTTTTTCTGTGGTGGCATCTGCACTCAGCAGCCAGTTACGGAAATCTACGACAGTAAAATGCGAGATCGGATAAAAGGCATCAGCATCATGTTCATCCAGAATCAGGCGGGTGATTTCATCATCTTCATAAGGAACCACTGCTTCTTGCAAAAACTGCTGTAACGGTACCTCTGCCAGACACATTTGTGCAGCGACACGCTCGGTTGCATCCACGGCCGCAATCCCTGCCAGCTGATCACCAGAACGTTCAGGCGTAGCCTTGGCCAATAAGGTTTTTAGATCCTCAAAGACATAATGCTGACTGGCCACATTGATCTGATACAACATAAGCAAGTTCTCCCTGCAAGATGGTTTATTTCAATTCCTTTTCTGCTGCCTCGATACGGACAAATTCTTCTTCCGGTGTACCGGCCACCAGATGATGACGGCTATACAGTAGGAAATAGAGAATCAGTGCCACGTAAATAGCGGCTGCCATTAACCAGACTTTTGGATCGACCAGAAAGCCTGCAACCACTGCAATCGCAGCAAGTACCAGCTCAATGGACGCAGTCACAATACCGCCCGGTGCTTTATACGGACGTGCCAGATTTGGTCGAGACAGTTTAAGCTTGATGTAGGACATCATCATCAAGACATAGGAAATAGTGGCACCAAAGACCGCCATCAGAATCAGCAAATCACCTTCACCTGAAAGGGATAACAGGAAGCCAATAATCCCTGGAATAATGATGGCCAAATAAGGTGCATGATTGCTGTTGGTTAAGGAGTAAGCGTCCGCTGAATCCCATGCCTATTTTTTAATTTTGGTCGGATTTCCAGCGGTGTGGCAGTAATTCTTCTATTTGGGTCACTTTATGTGTCGGCAACCTTTTCAGCACATCACTGAGATAGGCATACGGATCCAACCCATTCAGCTTTGCTGACTGGATTAAAGTCATGATATTTGCCGCTCGCTGTCCACTGCGCAGCGAACCTGCAAACAACCAGTTCTTACGGCCCAATGCCCAGGGACGCATTGAGTTCTCTGCCCAGTTATTGTCAATGGGTAGATTGCCATCATCCAGATAGCGGCTTAAGGCTGGCCAACGCTTCAGACTGTAATTGATGGCCTTGGCGGTTGGAGAACTCGATGGCACCGTCAGATAATGTTGGTTGAGCCATTCATACAGTTGTTGCATCACCGGTTGGCTGTGCTGTTGTCGGTATTCGCGGCGGTGTTCTGCTGTACTATCGGTCTTTTTCCTGAGTTCTGCTTCTATCGCATACAGTTTCTGAATCATCAGTAATGCCTGTTCAGCGATCTGACTTTTCCCAGTCACATGCAGTTCATGGAATTTACGACGCGCATGCGCCATGCAGCCCACCTCAATGACATCGCCTGATTTAAAGCGTGCTTTATAACCACTGTAATCATCACAGACCAGATGGCCCTGCCAGCCATTCAGGAACTCTTCTGCATGCTGACCTGAACGGCTATCCTGAAAGTCATAGATCACCGCTTGAACTGGATTGTACTGTGTAGTGGCATAGGCCCAGACATAACCTTTCTTCGGTTTTTTCTCATCATCACTCATCCGCATGATGGTGACCGGCGTTTCATCGGCATGGATCACCCGCTGTTGCAGCACCACCTCTTTTAAGGCATTGGCCAGAGGTTCCAGTTCCACACCGCAGCGACCTATCCAGTCAGATAAAGTTGATCTAGAAAGTTCGATTCCCGCCCGCTGATAGATCAGACGTTGACGGTACAGCGGTAAATGATCGGCATACTTCGATACCAGCACATGGCTGAGCAGTTCAGGTGAAGCAATGCCTTTATCAATCACATAGGCAGGCATCGCTTGCTGAGTCAGGGTGTCACACTGATCACAGACCCATTTGCCACGCACATGCTGTTCCTTATAGAACTGTGCCGGTCTGAAATGCAGTTTTTCACTGATATCTTCGCCGATACGACGTAACTGGCAGCCACAACTGCATTGGGTTGATGCTGGTTCATGCTCAATACGAATGGTGTGTAGATGATCGGGCAGCAGTCGACGTTTAGGTTTATTTGCTTTGGCTTTGTGTGTCGCTGCATCGGTTTTATCTGCATTCAGCCGTTCCAGTTCCAGATCAACGGCTGCAATATCTTCTTCGACCGCTTCATCCCAGAGATGGATTTGTTTTGCAGTGAGATGTTCGTTTTTACTGCCGAATTTGTGCTGTTTAAATAGTGCGAGTTCATGCTCGTATTTTTGATTGAGAATAGAAAGATGTTGAACTTTAGAATCTAATTGCTGATTGGTGACTTCAAGATGTTGAACTCTGGCATCTAATTGCTGGTTTGATTGTGCTAGAGACTGATGCTGCAGCGCCAACTGCCTGGTGAATTCCAGCAGTTGTTCATGGGTCAGTTGGCTTAAGTCAGGCAGCGTATTCATGACCTCAGTATGCCTGAGGTCATGACGCAGAGGAAATAGAACGTTTGGAGAATAGCAGAATGCACCAACCTGGTTTAGAGCATCGTCACTACCTGCTGTTGTCCAATGCGCTGCCAGGGCAAACCCTGGATCAGTGCCTGTAACTGTTCCGGGCTGAGGGCTACGCTTTCACCCTGGTGAACTTTAGCCCAGTGAAATTTGCCCTGTTCCAGCCGCCGGGCACACAGCCAGATCCCCAGTCCATCATGCACCAGTACTTTCATGCGATGGCCACGTTTATTACAGAACAGGTAAGCACAATGCGGTTTGATGTAGCCAAAGGCTCTCACCACCTGAGCCATGGCCGTATCCATGCCTGCTCGCATGTCCATGGGCTGGGTAGACAACCAGATTTCATCGATACGGATCATGTTGCCAGTGCCTTGAGTAATTCTGCTAAAGCAGATATTTTTGATACTTGCCATTTCAAGCCAATTTCTGCTTTTGAGTGGGGTAAAGTAATTTGAACCGTTAACATGTCAGTAGGAGTAGGATCTAATGGTGCAGAGCAGGATAAGGCAATAAATGCAGGTTTATTCGGTAGTGGTGAGCGATCATTCCCTGGCTTAGCATCAATTAAGCGAATCCATTTGGATACGAGATTTGTATTCAATCCATGTTGCAAAGCGACCGAAGCAATTGAAACGTCCGGTGCTTTACAAGCCTGAACGATCTGCTGTTTAAATTCAGCACTGTATGTTCTTCGTTTTTTCGCAAGAGATGCGATGGATGTCTGGTGATTTGTAGTCATAAATTTTAGTCCCCACTTGTTTTTAAGTGGGGACTAAATTAAGGCTTATAGGACGAATTCATAAGGTGTGTTCAGCGGACGCTTACGTTAAGGACAATTTTTTCGGTAAATAACCGGCACGTGAGAGCGCAAAAATTTGACGGGAATAGGCATAGATAATCGAGAAGAAACTGGCAATCAGACCAGCGAGACCGACAAAATTCACGAAACTTGCCATCCAGGTATTGGCGCCATACACTGCAACCAAGGCATCCACCAGCGGTGCACCGGAATTTTTCAGCGTATCTGCACCTGCTGCGCCAGGACCGAGTAACAAAATACTTAGCGCAAAGAATGCCAGAATCAGCATGGAACCAATCAGGCCACGCGGCAAGGATTTAGCTGGCTCTTTGGCCTCCTCTGCTGCCAGCGGCACCCCTTCAACTGCCAGAAAAAACCAGATCGCATAAGGCACTGCTGCCTAGATGCCCAGATAGCCCAATGGCAGGAAACTGCTTGCACCCGCCGCTTCCGTACTGACCGCAATATCAAACAGGTTTGCACTATTAAAATGAGGCAACATGCCAAAGATAAACACCATCAAGGCAACCGCAGCAATTGCGGTAATCACAAACATGATCTTGAGTGCTTCACCTGCACCTTTCAGATGCAAGCCCATAAAAACCAGATAGCTCACCAGATAAATGATCCAGCCGCCAATACCAAACAAGGCTTCGCAATAGGCACCAATGAAACAGGCAATTGCTGCCGGAGCAATGGCATATTCAATCAGGATGGCACTCCCGGTCAGATAGCCGCCAAAGGGACCAAAAGCAGTACGAGCAAAACTGTAACCCCCACCTGCAGTCGGCAGCATGGTCGACATTTCGGACATGGCCAGACACATACACAGATACATGAATGCCACCACAATGGTCGCAATAAACATGCCTCCCCAACCCCCCTGTGCCAAACCAAAATTCCAGCCAGCGAAGTCACCGGAAATCACATACGCGACCCCCAGACCGACGAGAAGCAGCCAACCTACGGCGCCTTTCTTGAGCTGGCGCAAGGCAAAATAATCTTCTTGTACTGCTGTTTCAGTCACACTGGTATCAATCACACTTTTTGACTCTGACATAGCAACCTCGTTGTTTTTATCGTTGTTCCCTGAAGATATGCATAAGCCATACCAGTTCCGCAGGCTTTAGTGAAGACAGTTGAGACGCTGCCTTTCAGCGATGAAATGCGTTATAATTATCCACCTTCTCATTTATACACCCGAGTTATATGGCGTATCGTCAACAAAGTGTATCGCTTGATCTTGATACTGACGTCACACATCAATGTACGCTGCACTACAGTCGTGATCAGCATCTGATTGGAATTATTGAATTTAGCAAGCCAAGCTTCCTGCTTCGCTGGCAGGATCTGGAATATTTCCGTCGTCGTACCGAAGAATTTTCCGTGATGCCTTTTCCGGACTGTGTCAATGCGATGATTATCGATATTCGAGATGTAACGGCGTGGCTGGATAATGAAGTGCCGATTATTCCATGGCGCTTACTAGAAGAAGACTGTCCGGTGCGTCTGGTAGTGCCTGCAGACCGTATTGAGCACTATGCCGGATTCTTTGAACCGACCTGGCTCAGCCCCGATGTCGAAACCGCCATTCAGGAAATCCGTGAATCCATGGATATGTTTGTGCATTAAGCTTGAATCGAAAAAACCTCCGCGATGGGCAATGCTTTTCACTTAAATATTTGAATCATCATGGAATTTATTAGAGAATCCGATGGCAGGTTTGGCATCGGATTTTTTATGGTATTTCAGCAGGATATTCTAGATCTTAATAATCTGTTTAATCTCTTGAATCTGAGTACTTTTATTCACAATATCCCCGTTGAGTGGGTCGAGTCCACACTCAGGTTGAGCAGTTCCGCGACTATTCACAGGCGGTGCTTGCCTGCAGATCAGGTATTTTGGCTGGTTCTTGGAATGGCGATTTTTCGTGATGTCCTCATCCATGCAGCAGCAAGAAGACTCAATATTTGCGATAAGTGGTTAACCTCTTATGACTTGCTGACGCGCATTGGTCTAACCGAAGCACGTAAACATCTTGGTGCAGATCCTGTGGAGTGGCTATTTCACCAGACCGGTCAACACTA
This sequence comes from Acinetobacter sp. CIP 64.7, assembly GCF_000369745.1. Lineage (GTDB taxonomy): Bacteria > Pseudomonadota > Gammaproteobacteria > Pseudomonadales > Moraxellaceae > Acinetobacter > Acinetobacter fasciculus. The sequence goes on from NZ_KB850178.1 coordinate 672,552, forward strand.
GGGACACCAGCATTATCCAGCTGATCATGGGAGACTTCTATCGGAACTTAGATCAGGGATAGGTAGTTTGTTTTTGGAGAAGCATTCGAAGCCTACAAGGCCTCGAACAGTTAAGATGTCAAAAAACCGTTATCCCCTAGATATCACAATCTCGCTCCTGTTAAAGGAACCGCATTGCCTTCAAGCAGGGGGTTTTGCTCATAAATCCTTCAACCTTACCAGTAATTCTCGACCGCAATATTTCCTTCACCACGACGGTTCATGGTCAGGCCACGAGCTTTTAAGGCTTCTTTGGTATCATCGACCATATCCGGGTTACCACAAAGCATGACATGCGTCGTTTCCGGATTAAACGCGATACCTGCTGCCTTTTCCAGCTCACCATTGGCAATCAAAATCGGTAAACGGTCGTGCAAAGGTGCATCAGGCTCACGGGTAATAATCGGGATAAACTTAAAACCGGTATGTCCTTCACCAAAGGTCTCGGCGATTTCCTGAATCCGGTCTACATAAGCGAGTTCTGCCCGGGTGCGCACACTATAAACCAGATTGATTTTTTCGTATTTTCTCCAGGTTTCAAAGTCTTGCAACATACAAATAAACGGTGCCAGCCCCGTGCCGGTACCCAGTAACCACAAGTCTTTAGGCAAAGGCAATTGATAACGTGCCAGAGTCAGATAACCATAAGGAATTTTTTCCAGATGCAGCACATCCCCGACTTTGAGGTGCTGTAAATTGGAAGTAAATTTACCTTCTGGAACGACAATCGAGAAAAACTCCAGAGTTTCATCAAAAGGAGATGACACTACCGAATAGGCACGAACCACCAGTTCATCCCCCACTTGCAAACCAATACGCGCAAACTGCCCTGCGGTAAACTTAAAATGTGCCGGGCGTGTCATCGTAAAACTAAATAATGTATTGGTCCAACGGTGTACAGATAAAACTTTTGCTCGGGTAAATTTTTCAATTGACATGATTTCAACGTGGCATGAAAGACTGTGCTCATGGTAGCATGGCAACATAATTTATTAATATTTTTTAAATGTTAAGGCTCTACTCATGCGCATGACTTTACGCCAATTGGCTGTTTTTGTAGCAGTGGCACAAGAGGGTACCGTAACGAAGGCTAGCGATGCCGTCAAGCTTACACAAAGTGCGGCTAGTATGGCTTTAGCAGATCTGGAAGATGGTCTGGGTGCTCCACTATTTGACCGTCTAGGCAAACGTTTACAGCTGAATGACCTGGGGCGCTTTCTTCTCCCTCAAGCCCTGGAAATTTTAGGTCGTTGTGAATCTTTTGAACAAGTCGCTAAAGGTGAGCTTCAAAGTATCGATTTACGTTTAGGTGCAACCCTGACGATTTCAGATTACCTGATTCCTGACCTAATGGCCGATTTCTTGAAAATCAAGCCGCAAGCACATTTACAGCTTCAAGTCGGTAATACCCGTCAAATGATTGAAGCGGTGAATCAGTTCCAGCTGGATCTTGCCTTAATTGAAGGTTCATGTCATTTGCCACAGCTCCAATGTATCCATTGGCGTGATGATGAGCTGGCTGTGTGCTGTGCACCAGACCACCCCCTTGCGCAATTAAACAGTGAACTAACCGCTGAAGATTTCAAATCTGTAGAATGGATTTTGCGTGAAGAAGGTTCAGGTACCCGTGAAGTGTTTGACAATGCCATTTTAAAAGATGTGCCGGATGCCAATATCCGTCTAACACTCGGTCATAATGAAGCGATTTTAAAAATCGTAGCGGGCGGAATCGGCATGTCCTGCATTTCCAAACTTGCAATTGAGCCTTTACGTGAAAAAGGTCAATTGGTAATTCTGGATACACCATTCTGGTCACTGACTCGTCCTCTGTTTATGCTGGTACATCGCCAGAAATATCAGGGTCCCGGTCTGAGAGCCTTTATGAATTTTTGTGAAAGCTAAAATATTAAAAGCACCTTCAGGTGCTTTTTTTATGATTCATCAAAACTGACTTTCACATGGTATCCCATCGCCGTCACCATCCATTTTAGTATTCGGACAGTTACGAATAAAAAATAATGCTTCCTCATAAGAACCCATCTGACCACAGTGTTCTCGACCATCGCATTTAAATTGAGATACAGATGGTGCAGCCGTTTCTGAAGTTTTCGGATTAACGGGGTTACTTTGGCTTCTTAACTCAGTGCCGCGATTTTCCAGGTTCTTCCTGCCCTGCTCAGATAATCCTTGCATAGGTAGATCACCTTGCGCTGCTCGCTGCTCAGCGACAATTCGTTGCTGCTCTACCATCAGTCTTTCCAGCTTTTGCTGTTTTTGAACTTGGTAGCTTTGGTATTTGTTATAAACAAGAACAGCAAGAATCACCATAATCACCAGTCCTGATATTGTGATTATTTTTGATGTAGTTGATGATTTTTTCTTTTCATAACGTAGAGAAGCTCTGGTTTCAGTATCTCCATGTAGATCATTGTTTTGTGTAACAGGAACTTCTTGCTTAATATCCAAGCGAATAATATGGTTTGCCTTAAACTTTCCATTATCTTCCACAATCAAAAACTTTAATTTTTCCCCCATTTTTGGCGGAATATTTTTATTGGGAAAGTCTTTGACATGGAAAAATAAATCTTTGGATTGCCCTTCGATCTGAATAAAACCAAAACCACGATCTTCGTTATAGGTTTTGATTTTCCCCTCTTGAAACATAATTCGCTCTTATCTTTAATATTTTTTATGATTGTAATCAAAAAGAGACTGAAAATCTTTTGTAAAATTCTCTAAAGCAGAAACATAAAAACTAGAAGTGCATCTTATGGCGGAAGAATAGATCCCTAGTTAAAAGTAAAAAAATAAAATTTCTGTTTTTATTTATACTTCGCCAAAAATCATAAAACCAACAGCTGATGCCAATGCCAGCCATAGGGTCGGACTAAAGAAAAGTGAATTACGTACAGGAACAGCGACTGTGGGTGCCAAGGATTGCAAGGCGACGACTTCTGGCACAAATTCATCCTGCGCTTTAATATCTAGACGTACCATGTTGTCTAAGGTCATGCTTTCTTGTTGAGGAATGATACTAAATTTAAGCCGCTTTCCAATTTGTGGCTCAATTTCAGGCGAAGGTAGATCCTGTAACTTGAAACTTAACTCTTGAGCTTCCCCTACCAACTCCAAAGTACCCATACCACGTTCGGAATCGTAAGTTTTAATTTTTCCATCCGTAAACATGACACTTTTCTCTATAGAATTCATTTAATTTGTATTCTAAGCCAAAGGAAATGCTCAGCATTGTTGCTATTTGGTGGATTTTTTATGTGTTATCTGTCTCTTTGAATATGTAAGCGGTGGCACTATAAAAAAGAGGCTCGAAAGCCTCTTTTTAAATGTGACTAAACACGATTTAAGTATGAAGATTATCTATTAACCGCGGAAGTTGTTTAACAATACCGATGTAATTGATTTATTGTGTGTCGCCACTTTGGTTTTTTTAGCTTTCTTTGAGTTGTCTTCGACACGTTCAATCTTAATCGCTTTGTACTTATCGCCATTTTCAACAACATTAAATTTCACGCGTTCATTGCGTTTTGGCTCGCCTTCTGCTGCAGGGAAGTCTGAAATATGGAAGAATACATCTCCCTCAGCGCAGCCAATAAAACCGAAACCTTTGGCAGGGTCATACTGTTTGATTTTGCCCTGATACAATTCATCTTTCATGCTATTGTCCTATCCTGAAAATGCCCTGTCTACATTATATAAAAAAGAGGCTGTAGTAGCCCCTTTTTTCATCATATTCAAAAATTAGTCTTTTTGAACTGAACCAAAGATTTTATCGCCAGCATCGCCAAGACCTGGAACGATATAACCATTTTCATTTAAGCCATTATCGATAGAAGCAGTAAAAATCACCACATCCGGATGCGTAGCTTCTACACGCTTAATGCCTTCTGGTGCAGCAACCAGAACCATCACACGAATATCTTTACAGCCGCTGGCTTTCAGTACATCAATGGCAGCCACTAAAGAAGAACCAGTCGCCAACATTGGATCAATGATCATCGCGATACGGTTTTGTACGTCTGGAACCAGTTTTTTATAATAGGTACGTGCTTCCAGAGTTTCTTCATCACGCTCTAAACCAAGTACTGATACTTTTGCACTTGGAATCAGGTTCAGGAAACCGTCGAGCATACCAATACCGGCACGTAGAATTGGCACAACCGTGATTTTTTTACCCGCAATACGGTCAACTGTAACAGCACCATTCCAGCCATCAATATCATGTTCAACCATTGGCAGGTCTTTAGTTGCTTCATAAGTCAGAAGCATGGTCACTTCTTGAGCTAACTCACGGAAATTTTTGGTACTAATATCTGCACGACGGAGTAAACCAAGCTTATGTCGAATGAGTGGATGACGGATTTCATGGATTGCCACGGGAGAACACCTAAAAGGTTAAAGATAAATTTCCGCTATTATAAAGGCTTTTATTGATTTGTATAAATAAAAAAGCCCCCAATCATGGAGGCTTTTTTGTAATAACGTCAATCTTTGCAGATATTAGTTAAAACCACTTTGAACCAAAGTGAAAATGAACTGTTGCAATTCAGGTGACATGGCAAAGAATGCATATTTAGATACTGCAATTACTGGATCTGGGTAGACACCGATCACAAGTACCGCAAGCGCAGCAAGAAGTACCATGATACCGCCCACTTTTTGACCCCAATGATTCACCGCATCTAGACGTGGTGTTTCAGGTGGTGTCATGTAAAGCACAACCATCACACGTAGGTAGTAGTACAAACCGATACCAGAACCCAAGATAACCATCGCAGTCAGGAACCAGGCTTCGCCTGCAACCGCAGTTTTAATTACCAGGAACTTACCGATAAAGCCGGCAGTTAAAGGAATACCTGCAAGAGACAGCATCATCACTGTCAATACAGCAGTTAATACTGGACGGCGCCAGAACAAACCACGGTATTCAGCCAGACTACCCGCTTCATCCGTATTGTTATACGGACTAGACATCAGCGTAACAACACCGAACGCACCGATCGTGGTTAATACATAAGTCATCACGTAGACGTTTACACTTTCAAAAGTCGCGAAACCTTGAACTTGTAAGAAATCCGTATTACGTGAACTTACGATGGCAACCAGCAAATAACCAAAGTGTGCAATTGAAGAGTATGCCAAGATACGTTTCAAGTTCACTTGGCGAACCGCCAGCAAGTTACCTGCAAGGATAGACAGAACCGCAATAATTGAGATGATCGTGACGAAGCTGTCTGCCAGAATTAGACCCGAAGACAACGCATAACGAACAAACAGACCAATCATGGCTACTTTCGCAACAGTCGCAAGGAAAGTCGCGATTGGCGCTGGTGCACCAGCATATACGTCTGGTGTCCATTTGTGGAATGGTGCCAGCGATAATTTAAATGCTACTGCAAATACAATTAATGCCAGACCAATCACGACAGCCGGTTGACTGAATACAGTAAACAGTTTGCCTGGTTCAGCCACGAAACTTAAAGTACCTGTATATGCATAAATATATGCCATACCCATGAGCAGCATTGCTGACGCAGTTGCTGAAAGCACCAGATATTTCACACCCGCTTCAAGCGATTGAGAACGTTGATGTGTATATGCCAACAAGCCATATACAGGAATCGACATCAACTCAAGGCTGATAAAGAATGATGCATAGTGTGAGCTAGCCACCATTAGCATGGCACCCGCAACGGATGTCAGCATCAGGATATATAACTCTTCACGGTTATCTTTATAGGTTTCGATATACGCGTGAGATAGCGTTGCACATGCAAGTGCAGCAATCAGGATCACAAACTGGTACAGCATCGTAAATGGATCTACGATGAACAGATTCATCACGTTGGCAGGTGCAAACACGCCTGCCAACAAAACGAAAATGATATAGAACGCAGCAAGGTTTAAACCAATCACCGTGGTGGTAGCCACCAAGTTATGGTTACGCTTGATTGCGGTCAGCAACATCACGACGATCGCAGTTAACGACACGATCATCACAGGTGCTAGAGGCATAAGCTCAGAAAAAGACATTGTGAAGTTCATGGCTTATTGGATCTCCACATTTTCAAGTTGAGTCGTTACTTGATCAGCAACTTCAACCACTTCTTGAACTGGAATGTAGCTATTCGCTAACCACGCCATGCTTGAGTTAGAAACGTCAAGGAAGCTTTGTGGATATAGACCAAGCCAAAGTAGACCAAACGCACAGATCAACAATAATGCGATTTCACGTGCATTTAGATCTTTTAATGGATTTGTATAGTGCTGCTGTTGTGCTTCATTTGGTACACCAAACAGGGCTTTGTGAATCAGGATCAAACCGTACAAACCCGCAAATACCAAGCTGATTGCCGCAAGAATGGTAAACGCCGGAAATTTCGCATAAGCACCCATCAGGATCAGGAACTCACCAATGAAGTTACCTAGACCTGGAATACCAACCAACGCCGCAACGAAGAACATCAGGAAGAATGCAAGATACGGGAATTGACCACGCATACCACCCATCAAACGCATATCACGCGTATGCACACGCTCATATACCTGACCACACATAATGAACAGTGCAGCAGATGAAATACCATGTGCCAACATCATGATCATCAGACCTTGGAAGGTCAGGATGTTACCTGCGTAGATCGCAAGTAAAACGAAGCCCATGTGTGAAATAGAGGTATAAGCCAACAGGCGTTTCATGTCGGTTTGCTGGAAAGCACACCAAGCACCGTAGAAAATACCGATTAAACCAAGAATGATTGCGAAGTCTGCAAACTGTGCAGACGCTGCCGGGAAGAACGGAATCACGAAACGTAATAAACCGTACGCCGCAGTCTTAATCAAGATACCTGCAAGATCGACAGAACCCGCTGTTGGTGCTTGCGCATGCGCATCTGGTAACCAGCCGTGTAATGGGAAAACTGGAAGTTTTACCGCAAAACCGATGAATAAACAGATCATGAATGCATAAGCCACCGCTGGCGCCTGAGCGTCAAGCGTATTCGCCACACCTAATAGATAGTTGTAGTCGAAACGGATTTCGCCAGTCATAGTATAGCCCACAGTCACCAGACCAAGGATACCAATCAGCATCACCAAACCGGCAACCTGCGTGTAAATGAAGAACTTGTTAGCTGCATAAACACGTGACTTGCCCTCTGCCCCTTTATGACCCCAAAGGGCAATCAGGAAGTAGATCGGCACCAGCATCATCTCCCAGAAGAAGAAGAACAGGAATAAGTCAATCGCCAGAAACACACCGATGACACCACCTAAAGACCATAAAAGGTTCAAGTGGAAGAAACCAACGTTCTTTTGAATCTCGCCCCATGAACAGCCTACTGCCAATACACCCAGGAGTGCAGTCAAGCCAACCATAAGAAGTGATAAACCATCCACTGCTAAGTGAATGTTAATGCCCAGGGTTTGAATCCAAGGCAATTTGAATTCGGCAGCCCACGAAGGTGTAGCACCGCCTAATTCATAGTTGTAAGTACCAGTCTGCCAAAGGACTATGGTCAAGACCAAGGTCACCAGCATACCGATCAGCGCGATATAACGCGGCAAGTGTTGGTCGAGTTTATCGACCAACCAGCATATGAAACCTGCAATGAACGGAATGAGGATCAGAGCCGGCAAAATAATATTGTTTGGAGCTTCCATTTTATTTCCCCACGACCTGAATCACGATCAAGATCATCAGTAGGACAACGACACCGAGCCCCATACTAGATGCATATTCACGCAGTGAACCGGTTTGACGTGAACTTGTAAAGCTGTGACCACCTTTAACAAGTGCAGGAAGTACCAGCCATAGGCCATCAATTGGATCACGACCAAAGATCTTCGCGAACATTAAATATGGCTTCACGAAAATGAGGTCATACAGCGTATCGAAACCTAATGCATTACGGCAGATGTTGACCAGGCCAGCACCTACAGAAGTGGCTGCAAAACGTTTGACTGCATTGTAAGCAAAAGCGAACAGTACGACACCCACTGCAAGACCTGTCAAAGCAACAGCAATTGCGATGTATTCAGCACCATGTGCACCTGCTTCAAGCGCTTCAGGAATAATGAAGGCTGGAATTTGTGCAGCATCCAGAATGCTCATTACCGGTGCTTTTAGGACGATCGCCAGACCTGTTGAAAGTACAGCAAGAATTGCCAGTGGCGCCCAGTAAGTTGCACCTTGGATTTCATGATAAGGTGTGTTTTCTTTGCCAAAGAATACAACCCAAATTAAACGGAATGTATAAATAGAGGTTAAGAATGCACCTGCAACACCGACCCAGTACAGCGTGTTATACACTGGTAAACCAGCAATATGACTTTGCGTCCAGACTGCAGCAAGAATCGCATCTTTTGAGAAGAAACCAATCGTCAGGAATGGAATCGCTGCCAATGCACCGCCACCAATCGCGAAACATGCAAACAGGAATTTGTTCTTGTAGAACAGACCGCCCATCTTGAAGATGTTTTGTTCGTGATGGTAAGCCAGAATCACCGCACCAGACGACAAGAACAATAATGCCTTGAAGAATGCGTGAGTCAGCATATGGAACAGACCTGCTTGGTATGCTTCAGCACCTACCGCCATAAACATATAACCGAGCTGACTCATAGTTGAGTAAGCCAGAATACGTTTGATGTCGGTTTGAACCAGTGCAGCAAAACCAGCCACAAGCAAAGTCACCGCACCTGTGATCGAAATAAATACCATCACTTCTGGCGCAAGTTCAAAGACTGCGAACAGACGGCAGCACAGGTAAACACCCGCTGTTACCATCGTTGCAGCATGGATCAATGCAGAAACAGGTGTCGGACCTGCCATCGCATCGGCTAACCATGTTTGCAGTGGAATCTGTGCAGATTTACCTGCCGCACCCAAGAATAAGAGCAATGCTGTCCAGATGGTCAGAGATGAACTTTGCATCATTACAGTCGCCGCATTTTCGACGATGTACTGAATGTTCAAGGTACCGAATTGCTGGAAGATCAGGAACATGGCAATCAGCAGGAATACGTCACCAATACGGGTCACAGTAAATGCCTTGATTGCCGCCAGACCGTTTGCCGGGTTCTGGTAGTAATAACCGATCAACAGGTATGAACACAGACCTACGCCTTCCCAACCCAGGAATAACAACGCCAGGTTGTCACCCAATACCAGCAATAACATGCTGGCAACGAACAGGTTGAAGTAAGAGAAGAAACGTGCAAAGTCTTCTTCACCGCGCATATACCATGATGCAAAGATGTGAATTAAGAAACCCACACCAGTGACCATGCCCAGCATCAATAAAGACAAGCCATCCAGCTGCAAGCTGATGCCCGGAGCAAAACTGCCAACACTGAACCAAGTCCAAAGATGTTGTACTACTGCAGTTGAACCATTGTTAACAAAGTCCATACCTGCAATCAGTGCGAACAGTGCAGATAAACCGACTGCACCCACACCAATCATCGCTGCAACAGATTCCGGAAGCTTGTTGCGCCCCGCCGCTAACAGGACAAAACCAATGAGCGGAAATAAAATTGTTAGATATAAATAACTCATCCGCGCATCTCACTAGCAGCATCCACATCCAGGTGATGGAAGCGATGATAGAACTGAAGGACGATCGCAAGACCAATACAAGCCTCTGCCGCAGCAAGCGTCAGGATCAGGATAAACATGATCTGACCATCTGGCTGTGCCCATGCACTGCCCGCCAGGACGAACGCTAAAGCAGCAGCGTTCATCATGATTTCAAGGCTCATTAAAATAAATAGTAGGTTGCGTCGCACCATTACACCGTAAAAACCCAGTGCAAAGAGAATAGATGCAACGATCAAACCATGCTCTAAAGGGATGTTGCCCATTATTCTTTTTCCTCTTCTGCATCTGGTTCACGTTTACCCAAATGGAATGCAGCTACTAATGCAGCAAGCAATAACATCGCGGCAACTTCAACCAACAACAAGTATTGCGTAAAGAGTGCTTGACCCACTGCTTTCGGGCCTACCATTTCTGTACCCATTACCAGTGAAGCTTGTGTGTAATCAGAGTTTAATACCCATACCAGCACCAAACCGATCAGGAAGCTCATCAACGCCGGATAAGCCCAAGCCGATGAAGTCAACCATTTGCGTTCTTGTTCAACGGTCTGCTCACCCAAGTTCAGCATCATCACCACGAACACGAACAACACCATGATCGCACCCGCATAAACAATTACTTCCAGCGCACCAGCGAATGGCGCACCGACGATCAGGAACATGCCTGCGACTGCAAGCAATGACACGATCAGACTTAATAAAGCATGTACCGGATTCGCGTTAGTCACCACGCGAACCGTAGAGACAATGGCCACGAGGGCCATTAAATAAAATGGCCACATCATGGTAATAGACTCCGTACATCAACAGGTGCACTTTCACGCTGTGCTTGACCTTTGTCCTTGCCTGCAACTGCCATACCGGTTACACGGTAGAAGTTATAGTCAGGATATTTACCAGGACCAGAAATTAGCAGGTGTTCTTTTTCATAGACCAGGTCCTGACGAACATATTCGCCAAGCTCGAAGTCCGGGGTCATCTGAATCGCAGTGGTTGGACACGCTTCTTCACACATACCGCAGAAAATACAACGCGAGAAGTTGATACGGAAAAATTCCGGATACCAACGACCATCTTCACGTTCTGCTTTTTGTAGTGAAATACAGCCTACCGGACAGGCAACCGCACACAAGTTACATGCCACACAGCGTTCTTCGCCATCAGGGTCGCGCGTCAATACGATACGACCACGGAAGCGTGGTGGCACGATTTCTTCGGCCGGCACTTCCGGATATAAAATGGTGTCACGTTTACGTGTTGCGTGGCTGAACACCATCCACAACGAACGAACGATTGACCCGAATCCAGCTAGAAATTTAAACATTTTGTTCTCCCTGCTGTCTTAGGCCTGATTCATCAGAATCACAGCACCAGTTACCAAAAGGTTAACCAACGCCAATGGCAAGCAAATTTTCCAACCAAAGTTCATCACCTGGTCATAACGTGGACGCATTAATGAACCACGCGCCAGTACAAACATCATTACAAAGAATGCTGTTTTGATAATGAACCAGAATGCTGCTGGAAGGAACGGAATATCAAGGTCGAATGGCGCAAGCCAGCCACCAAAGAATAAAGTCACGATCAATGCAGAGATCAGTACCACGTTGACGTATTCCGCAACGAAGAACATCCCCCACTTCATACCGCCGTATTCAACATGGTAACCTTCTGCCAATTCCTGTTCTGCTTCTGGTTGGTCAAATGGGTGACGATGCGTTACCGCAACACCTGCAACCACAAAGATCAGGAAGCCAAGGAACTGAGGAATCACAAACCAGACATCTTTTTGCGCTTCAACGATTTCACGCATGTTGAATGAACCGGCAATTGCCACTACACCCATCAACGAGATACCCAAGAACACCTCATAAGAAATGGTTTGAGCTGCAGAACGTAAACCGCCCAGTAAGGCATATTTATTGTTTGATGACCAGCCACCGAACAGGACTGCATAAACTGCAATACCGGCCATTGCCATAAAGAACAACAGGCCGATGTTCATGTCTGCTACACCTAAATAAGGTGATACAGGAATAACCATGAACGACAGCACCGCAGTTGCCATCGCAACTGCTGGAGCCATACGGAAAGTCAATTTGTCAGCAAACTTAGGTGTCCAGTCTTCCTTGAACATGATTTTCAGCATGTCGGCAACAATCTGGAAAATACCACCCGGACCAACACGGTTCGGACCGTAACGGTCTTGCCACAAGCCGAGTAAACGACGTTCAATAAAAGACATCAACGCAGCGATCAGCACTACAACCAGCAAGATCACAATCGCTTGAATGACTGAATAGGCAATTGGCCAGTTTTCAGCCCACAGCGGCGTTTGACGGATTAATTCTTGTTCCATGAATTACACTCCTACCGCGACTGAAACAGGCTCTGCAAGAGATACCATCGGTGCCAGACCGATTGGGTAGCCAATATAACCTGTCGGTAAATATTCAATCACTTGAACTGGAAGAACGATTGACGTCTCACCTGCTTTCACCGTGATTGTCTGACCATCTTGAACATTCAGGCGTGCTGCATCCTGCTCACCCACTGCAAATACCGCTTCAGGAATACGTGTTTCCATCGCTGGTGTTTTTACCGTGAACTCACCTGAACCAAAGATGTGGTGCATCGGTACCAGACGGAAGCTTTCCGCATTGACCAGAACAGGTGCCGGTGCAACGAATGTACGTGCCGGACGTTTTGCCAAACGGTCGAATAAACGAACGCCTGAATCACCACCTTTCAGTGAACCACCTACAGTTTCCTGGAACTTGTTCCAAGCTTGTGGCGAGTTCCAGCCTGCAGACCATGCAAATGGAACCAGTGGCGATGGAGTCTGGTCTCCGACATAACCTTCCATCGAGAACGTTAATGCAGAATCAATATCTGTTGGCTGTTTTGGCTCATGTACAGACAATGGCGAACGCATTGAAGTACGACCTGAGTAACGACGTGGTTCACGTGCCACTTTCAAGCCATGAACACGGAAGCCCGCATCAGGTGCAACATCCAGAATGCCTTCAAGCGCAGGAACGTTTTTCGCCACTGACTCGATCACATCATCCAGTAAAGTCCAAGAAATCGCTTTGCCTTTTACGCCTGTTTCCAGAGCGTGTAACCAGCGCCAAGACTCCTTGATCGCCAATTCAGGATTGTAGTAGCTTGGGTCATACACTTGGTAGAAACGTTGTGCACGGCCTTCTTGAGAAACGACAGTACCATCACCTTCAGCAAACGATGCAGCAGAAAGCACGATGTCGGCTTTTTTCACTGTTTCAGTTTCAGAGTGATCCAGTACGATCACATCTTTACCTGCAAGTGCAGCATCGACCTGTGCAGCAGGAAGACGACGGTAAAGGTCATTTTCAACCACAATTACAGTATCGTAATCTTGTGCAAATGCTTGCTCTAGGCTTTGACCACCAAAGATCGCCATACCCATCGAGTTCACTTCAGGAACCGTCAAGGTCAGACCTGCATTACCCAGATTCTGTGCAACTTGTGCAGCAGCTTCCATAATGGCAGGATCTTGCAAGCTTGTGCCCGAGATAATCAGTGGTTTCTTCGCAGCTTTTAAAGTGTCCGCAATGGTTTGTGCAAATGCTTTGGCATCGTCATCTAAACCAAGAATCGTTTCACCCGCAACTGCTGCAGCAACTGCAAAACCTAAACGCGCGATATCGTTTGGAGAAGCAACCACTTCGCCTTCAGCAACGTCAGACAAACGGGTTTGTGTTGCAGCCAGGATGTAAATCGGAGATTTCGCATCTTGGGCAATACGTTGTACCGGTTCAGCCAACCATTCTTGCGTACGGCGCTCTGCCGCCATCTCTTTGCCTTTATTTTTCGCAGCTTGGCGAACAGATAAAGCCATACGAGGCGCAGTTTGCGTTAAGTCTTCACCTAAGATCAGAACTGCATCATAGCTTTCAATTTCACGCATGTTCGGGTTGTAAACACCCTCGGTTTGCATGATTGAAGCTGCAAGTTCAACCAGGTTTTGCTCTTTTTGAGACAGACCGGTTGAGAAGTTCTCTTGACCAACCAGCTCACGAAGCGCGAAGTTAGATTCAAGTGATGCACGCGGTGAACCGATACCCAAAACTTTTTTGTCCTGGATATTTGCAATTACCGTATCAAGTGCTGTATCCACTGAAACAGTTTCAACAGTTGCACCTTTACGGAATTGTGGTTGACGCGGACGGTCTTCACGGTTGACATAACCCGTACCAAAACGGCCTTTGTCGCACAGGAAGTATTGGTTCACTTCACCGTTAAAACGGTTTTCTACGCGGCGAAGTTCGCCATAACGCTCACCCGGAGATATGTTACAACCTGAAGAACAGCCTTGGCATACGCTTGGCGCATACTGCATGTCCCACTTACGGTTATAACGTGCCGAATGGGTTTTATCGGTGAATACACCTGTTGGACATACTTCAGTCAGGTTACCCGAGAATTCAGATTCTAGAGTGCCTGATTCAGGACGGCCGAAATAGACACGTGATGCGTTGGCATACACGCCGAAGTCCGTACCACCTGCATAGTCTTTGTAATAACGCACACAACGGTAACACGCGATACAACGGTTCATTTCGTGGGAAATGAATGAGCCTAGCTCCTGGTTGTAATGGGTACGTTTGGTGAAACGGTAGCGACGACGGTCATGCTGCGTCATCACCGTCATATCTTGTAAATGACAGTGACCACCTTCTTCACAGACTGGACAGTCGTGCGGGTGGTTGGTCATCAAGAATTCAACAATCGAAGCACGGAAATCTTTTGCTTCTTTGTCTTCAATCGAGATGTAGGTATTGTCAGCAGCAGGCGTCATACATGACATGACCAAACGACCACGGGTATCTTCCGGATTCGCGTATTGAGTCACGGCACATTGACGGCAAGAACCGACAGAACCTAAGGACGGATGCCAACAAAAGTATGGGATATCAATGCCAAGACTCAAACATGCTTGTAGCAAGTTTTCCGAGCCGTTGACTTCATACGATTTGCCATCGACATGAATTGTAGCCATAGTCGAATTCCTTAAGCTTGTTCTACGGAGCTAACTTGAGCTGCGGCATTGACTACCTTCGCTTCAAATTCGCCACGGAAATGTTTGAGTGCGCCCATTAACGGTTCCATTGCACCCGGTGCGTGGGCACAGAAAGTCTTACCGATCCAAAGCTTACGCGTCAGTTCTTGTAAGTGATCGATATCTTCCTGTTTACCTGTGCCATTTTCCAGCGCTTTTAACGCTTTCACAGCCCAAGGCAAGCCATCACGGCAAGGTGTACAGAAACCACATGATTCGCGTGCAAAGAATTCTTCAAGGTTACGCGTTGCTGAAACCATACATTGAGTTTCATCAACCACCATCAATAAACAAGTCCCTAGACGAGAACCTGCTTTCATGATGCTTTCCGCATCCATCGGAAGATCGATATGTTCAGCCGCCAGGAAGTCAGTTGATGCACCACCCGGTAACCAAGCTTTCAGTTTCAAGCCGTCACGCATACCACCCGCATGATCTTCAATCACTTCACGCGCTGTAGTACCGAATGGAAGCTCCCAAAGACCAGGAAATTTCACCTTGCCTGAAGCACCATAAATTTTGGTGCCTGGATCTTTCGATTTACCCGCAGATAAGCCGATATACCATTCAGGGCCACGCAGCATGATTGCTGGCAAGTTGTTGTAGGTCTCTACGTTGTTGACAATGGTAGGACGTCCCCAAGCACCTGCAACCTGCGGGAATGGCGGTTTGGTACGCGGGTTGGCACGGCGACCTTCAAGCGAGTTAATCAATGCAGTTTCTTCACCACAGATATAACGGCCTGCACCGGTATGCACGTGCAACTCGAAGTTCCAGCCAGTACCCAGGATGTTGTCACCCAGGTAGCCTTTGGCACGAACTTGCTCTAAAGCTTCATTGAGATATTTTGCAGCTTCGATGTACTCGCCACGGATAAAGATATAACCATGGGTTGCTTCCAGCGTATAGCCTGCAATCAGCATGCCTTCGATCAACTGATGCGGAAGGTCTTCCATCAACAGACGGTCTTTGAACGTACCTGGTTCCATCTCATCGGCATTACAAATCAGGTAACGTGGACCTGAGTTGTCATTTGGTGCCATAAGCGACCACTTGATGCCTGCCGGGAAGCCTGCACCACCACGACCTTTTACCGTCGCTGCCTTAACCACGTCTAATACATCTTTAGGCGGCATCGACAGGGCTTTTTTAAAGCCTGCATAGCCTTCCAGCGCTTCGTAATCATCTGCATTACGAACATTGGCCTGCTTGCTTAAACGCCAAGTCAATGGATGCGTTTCCGGGTCACCGTCGCCATAAATTGGTTTTGGTTCAGTATTCATACATACTTCTCCAACAGCTGTTTCACCGAAGTCACTTCAACCAGACCATGCGTGTCTTCATCAATCATTAAGGTTGGACCTTTGTCACAGTTGCCCAGGCAGCAAATTGGCAGCAGGGTAAAACGACCATCTGCAGTCGTTTGACCAAACTGAATGCCCAATTCACGCTGGAATGCTTCTGCCAGAGTTTCCGCACCCATCAGGAAGCAGGCAATCGAATCACATAACAAAATCACGTGACGACCGACCGGCTGACGGTAAATACGGTTATAGAAGGTTGCAACGCCTTCCAGGTCTGCAACACTCATGCTCAGCATTTGTGCGATGGCATTCATTTGCGCATCATCTACCCAGCCATTACGGCGTTGTACACACTTCAGCGCATCCAGACACGCTGCACGTGGGTACGGATAATGACCCATGTGATGTTCGATATCGTGAATTTCGTCCGCAGTCAAAATTCCTTCAACATTCACACGTGGCTTTTTATCAGTCAAAATCATCATAATGCGTTTACCCCTTAGCGATCCACGTCAGCCATTACGACGTCAATGGTCGCTAAATAAATGATTAAATCCGACATTAAGCTGCCGTTAATCACAGAAGGCATTTGCTGTAAATGCGTGAAGGTTGGTGTACGAATACGGGTACGGTAACTCATGGTCGACTTGTCTGAAGTCAAGTAGTAGTTCGATGCACCTTTCACCACTTCCGCCATCACAGATGCTTCACCCGCCGGCATTACAGGACCCCAAGATACGCTCAGGAAGTGCGTAATCAAAGTTTCAATATCTTGTAATGTCTTGTCTTTTGGTGGTGGAACAGCCAGTGGATGGTCTGCCTTATAGGCACCAGACGGCATGTTGTCTAGACACTGCTTGACAATTTTCAGTGATTCTTCGATTTCACGGAAATGCACCATGACACGTGCATAAGCATCGCCTTCGTACTCTAAAGGAACCTCGAAGTCGTAGTTTTCGTAACCGCTGTACGGACGATATTTACGCACATCAAAATCAATACCTGTGGCACGCAGACCTGTACCCGTCACACCCCATGCCAATGCAGATTTCGCATCATATTGCGCGACACCTTGAGTACGACCCATGAATACCGAGTTGCGTAAAGCAGCCGTGTAGTATTCATTCATACGTTTCGGCATCCATTCAAGGATTTCGCGAATCAGGTGCTGCCAGTTGTTTGGCAGGTCGTGCGCAGTACCACCGATACGGAACCAAGCCGGGTGCATACGGTAACCGGTGATCGCTTCGATCGCGTCATAGATTTTTTGACGGTCAGCGAACATATAGAATACAGGCGTCATACCGCCGGCATCCTGAATCGCAGTACCGATAAACAGCAAGTGGTTATTGATTCGGAACAGTTCCGACATCATCACGCGGATACATTGCGCACGGTCCGGCACAGTAATACCAGCCATTTGCTCCACGCCCATCACATAAGGCATGTTTTGCGCACAACCACCCAAGTAGTCGACACGGTCGGTATACGGAATGAATGAATGCCAGGTCTGACGTTCAGCCATCTTTTCCACACCACGGTGGTGATAGCCGATATCAGGCACACAGTCTTTCACTTCTTCACCGTCCAGCTGCAAGATCACACGGAATGCACCGTGCGCAGATGGATGGTTAGGACCCAAGTTCAGGAACATGAAGTCTTCATCGGCATTACCGCGCTTCATACCCCAATCTTCAGGTACGAAACGAAGATGTTCCTGTTCGTAGTCCTGCTTGGCCTTGTCTTGCAAATACGGCGTATATTCGGTCGCACGTGCAGAATATTCTTTACGGAGCGGATGACCTTCCCAATAGGTCGGTAACAAGATCCGACGGAGCATTGGATGCCCTTCGAAATTGATCCCGAACATATCGTAAGCTT
This sequence comes from Acinetobacter sp. CIP 64.7, assembly GCF_000369745.1. Lineage (GTDB taxonomy): Bacteria > Pseudomonadota > Gammaproteobacteria > Pseudomonadales > Moraxellaceae > Acinetobacter > Acinetobacter fasciculus. The sequence goes on from NZ_KB850178.1 coordinate 690,492, forward strand.
CACGTTCGTACCAGTTGGCATTTGGCCAGATGTTGGTTGCAGTCGGAAGATTCAGATCACTTTCAGCTAAAGCAACTTTAATACGAATGTCAGTATTACGCTCGAGCGACAACAGGTGATAGAACACTGTGAAGTCAGACGCAGGTAAACCGTCGCGGTGGGTACGTAGACGCTCATCTACCGCAGACAGGTCGAACAACATCACGTAAGGACGTGACACTGTACGCAAGAACATTAAAACGTCTTGTACACGTGCGCGCTCAACCCAGACTGTCGGGAAATCCTCGAAAGTCGTTTGCACATAGAAGTTCTCACCAAATTTGGTTTTGAGTTCTTCAATGATCGCAAATGCTGGGCGTGAATCAACTGGAGTTGATTCTGGCATAGCAATGTCAGTTTCAGCCATTGGCTTGGCTTCCTATTTAATACAAATTCAGTCAACCTAAACGACAATTACACCCATAGCGGGTGCAGCAAAAAAGACCAGTCGTTTAAATTATTTAATTTCATCCATCGAGCGCAAGTTCTTCACAGCAACACGCTGATCTTTCTTACGGTCACGTTCCGGCATCATCTTTGGCTTATACACTGGCTTAAGATCATCACCGATCACCGCAGAAAGCGGACGACGCTCGAGTTGAATCTGGTCTTGCAACAGCATTAATGCCTGAATCAAAGCTTCAGGACGTGGTGGACAGCCTGGAATATACACATCGACAGGAATGATTTTATCCACACCCTGTACCACTGAATAAATGTCGTACATACCACCTGAGTTGGCACATGCACCCATGGAAATGACCCATTTCGGTTCAAGCATCTGTTCATACAGACGTTGAATTACTGGTGCCATTTTTACAAAGCAGGTACCCGCCACAATCATTAAATCTGCCTGACGCGGTGAAGCACGAATAACCTCGGCACCAAAACGCGACAAGTCATGCACGCCGGTTAAGGTCGTCGCATATTCCACATAACAACATGATGTACCGAAGTTAAACGGCCAAACTGAGTTTTTACGACCCCAGTTGACTGCTGTATGTACCACATCCTCTAAACGAGTCATGAATACATTTTTATTCACTTCTTCTTCTAGTAACGGATCTTCTACAAGGATACGTTCTTGAAGTGGATATTGATCAGCATCCGGATTCGCACGGGTTAATGTATATTTCATCCCGTCTTACTCCTTATCAGATGATTTAGCCGGTGAGCTTTTCACACGACCAGAGGATTGAGCTGGGATTTGACCTGTAGGGTCGATTACCAATTCTTCAATTGAGTTAAAGCGCGTAATTTCTGCTAGATCCATATTTGGCGAACCAATCTTAGCTTTAATTCCTGCGGCCTTACGTCTGTCTGAAGGTGCCCAATTGAGTGCGCCTGTGGATAATTCGTAAACCAAACCAACAAGTAAAACTAAAATAAAGATAGCTGCAGCTGCAAAACCAATCCAACCTACTTCACGAACAGAAACCGCCCATGCATATAGATAAAGTGCTTCTAAATCAAACACCACGAAGAAAATTGCAACTAAATAGAATTTTGCAGACAAGCGGATACGAGCACCACCTGCACCAACAACACCTGACTCAAACTGCTCCTGCTTGGCACGGCCCCATGATTTACCCCCAAGGAGTAACGGGACGGTCAGCATAAAGACGCATAAAAATGTAACGCCGATCACGAAGGCAATAATTGCCCATTCGTATGGAGTAATAGCACTCATGCGGGGATAACTCCTGGCAGGCCTATTTGTTAACAAAGAATGTATGTATTGGCCTTCAAATACACCAAACACAAAATTAATCCCGCCAATTGTACCTGATTTTGGATTTCACTTGCTAGTTTATAAGCCTTAGTCTTTGGGATGATTTTTTAGACATTTCAGCATTTAATTTGACTTTAATCATTCAGAATTCGTTTTAATCGTTTTCCTAAATTAAATTTTAATTATCTATTAATTTTTTTATAAATAGCGCTACCAGAAAATAGGCTGATCGATAAGTTGCTTTTCTCGCCCACCCATTTAGATATAGTCCTTTTCACTATTGAATCCAAGTTAAATCGGATAAAAACTTATTTTAACAACTATTTTTTCTTTCAAACTATTTGATTTAACTTGATATTTAATGTGATTTTTTACATTTAACTGCTGATTTACCCCCTACAGCCACTTGCTAATCTTAGATTGGCAATTGTGTCTTTTTGCAACATGCTCAACGGACTGATTCAGAATATGTTATTTCTATTTCTAAACCACATCATGACATTAATAAAGTAACAATAAGGAGTCCTTGCATGTCTCTACGCTTTTCCCATAAGCCGAATTATTTTTTATTTGCTCAATTACTGGTTCGACATATAGAAAATTACATCCAGAAAAATCCCAGTATAAGCCAGGCCGCTTTTGACTTACGTGACATCCACGCACTTTTTCAAGAGGATCACGCTTCCTCCAGCATCAATCTGGATGGTATTATGAATATCGCTGACGAATATAAAGTCGAAACCTTATCAGGCGACCAGAAACTGATTCAGCGCTATAACGTCGATGCGAAAAATACCAAACTGTTGATCGACTTTAATCCTGAAGCGCTACAAAGCTTAAAAGAGGGTAAATCACTCATTGAACCTGATGCGACCATTCAGGAATAAAATTTCTCCCAATAAAAAAACGATGCCGATGCATCGTTTTTTATGACTAAAATCATTCACACAATATCAAGCTAAATGATCACTTGCTTCCTCAGGCTTTTTTTCTAGCATCTTGCGCTTACTCTTCTTGACATAACGTTGTGCTGGCCAGGTCATGGTAAAACGCGCGCCACCCAGGGTCGGACTTTGATCAACCTGAATCGTGCCACCAAACCAGTACGCAATCCGGCTGACAATCGACAAACCTAAACCATAACCACCCGAAGCACGGGTACGACTATCATCCAGTCGGGCAAAGGCTTCAAAAATTCGGGCACGATCTATTTCCGGAATCCCCGGCCCGTCATCTTCAACGCAAACATAGGCCTGACCATCTTGGTCCAGACCACCGCTAATCAAGATTTTATGATCACAATAACGGATGGCATTCCCCACCAGATTCTGAATCACACGATGCAGATAGCGACGCTCCGCCTCTACCGTGACTGCAACAGGCATTGGATGTAATTCAATGATTTTTTGGGTTTTCAGCGCCTCAGTTTCTTGTGCCACCTGATTCAGTACGTCATACAGATCAATCTGCTCAAACTCAATCGACGGCATGCCCTGTTCCAGTTTGGCATAGGTCATGATCTCGTCAATCAAGGTATTCAGCGCTTCAATATCTTTATCAATCTGTTCGACCTGTTGCAGGCGATAATCGTAGTCATCTTCATCGGCCATCATTTCTACGCCAAAGCGAATCCGCGCTACTGGCGTACGCAATTCATGCGAAACGGCACGCATCAGCTCGCGCTGCGCTTCAATCAGGCGCTGGATATGATCTGACATGTTGTTAAAGCTGGATGCCAGCGTTGCCATCTCGTCACTCCCCTCTACAGGAAGACGCAATGACATATTACCGGTTTTCATTTTATTCAAAGCATAGCTGACTTCACGCAACTTGCGCTGCATCGGCACCAGCAGGCCATAAACCCCGAGACTCAATACAAACAGGCTTAACAAGGTAATACCGGTCGCCAACTGGAATGGCATCCAGTTGAACAGTGGCACTGGCCCCATCACCAATACTTGAGAAGTGGAACCTGGAATCGGAGAAATAATTGAAATCGTGGTACCACGAATCGAGGCACTGTCACGGTATAAAATAATGCTGTGATCCAGACGCAGTCGCCCGATCTGCTCGGAGTCCAAAGGCAGGTTCTGGACATTTTCGATAGAAACCGGATAGGAGAAATGATCCTGAATACGGGCAAGATATTCTTTTTCCTGACCTGGATAATAGACCAGATAGTCCAGAATAAACACAGGTAAGGCTTTCATCTGCCGTTCAGTAATACTGTCGGCTTTAATATAAAGATAATGATTCGGGTCATCACGCAGCCCGACCACAATATAGGCAATATCAGATTCAGCATCCCAACGCACCACAGCCTTACGATTGGCGATACGGCGTCCTTCAGCCCGGGTAATATCGACCTTGCTGGCTTCTACATAATGGATGGGCAATTCTAGCAAATCGGAGGCATCAGAAACCCAGTCCATTTTTTGCTGGAGATTGGGCTGGCGTGCCACCCCTTCACTGATGATATACGCCATACCATCAGTCAGGGATTCGCGATATTCTTGCGCACACTGATAGTTGATAATCTGTACCAACAGGTAGCCGAACACCGCCACCAATACCACAAGGATGACGAGTCCGGCGTATATACGCAAAAATATACTGTGCTTAAACACCTATAATTTATCCTGTTTGTTCAAGCAAAAACTACATCTGCTTAAAGACCATTGGTTTCTTTAACGAAGAGATAACCTTTACTACGTACTGTTTTAATACGCTTCGGGTTTTCTGGATCGTCACCAATTTTTGGACGGATACGCGAAATACGGACATCGATTGAACGGTCTTGTCCGTCATATTCGATGCCACGTAAACGCTCGAAAATATCTTCACGAGAAAGAATACGGCCGGCATTTGAAGCCAATAACCACAGTAGGTCATATTCTGCACTGGTAAAATCGACCAGATCCCCATTTAAGGTCACTGAACGGCCACCATTATCGATCACCAGATCATCAAACTCGATACGCTGCGCGACTTCATCTTCAGGCACCTTGTCAGTACGACGCAGCAATGCACGGATACGCGCCAGCAATACACGTGGCTGTACCGGTTTAGCAACATAGTCATCTGCACCCATTTCCAGACCCAGAACCTGATCCATGTCTTCGGTACGTGCAGTCAGCATCAAAATCGGTTGATGATAATGTGGACGCACTTCACGACAAATAGTCAAGCCATCAGCACCAGGCAACATTACATCCAGAACCACCATATCTGGTTGCTCGGCAATAATCCGACGAATGGCACGATTACCATCCGGTTCTACCCCGACCTCAAGTCCGTTACGAATGAGGTATTCTTGCGTTAAACGAGCAAGACGCTCGTCATCTTCAACAATTAAAATCTTGGGTAACTTTTCTTCTTGGCTCATGTATTGCCCCTTATTTGGTGGATCTACGCTATAGGCGTATCCTTTTGAAATCCAATAGATACGTTTTTAATATGCTTGCAATATACACACGTTTACATTGTAAACAAGATAGCGTTCACCAAACTGATACATCAAAATAGCATTTTGTAATATTTTATCGGGCACTTTTTGGCCAGTCCTGCTTGAAACAGGGGTTTAGATCTGATTTGCACTTTACACAACTCTCACATGGACAAAATATGACTGCTTGATTCAGCAGTTTTTAGTTATCCACAGTGTTATCTATAAGCACTTTCTTTGGACTTTGTTATGCTATGCCTTGCCTGATAAGGCTTATACAAAAATCAATAAAAATAGCGATATTTTTACAAGGATTAAAGCAGAACTTAAGAAAAATATTTAGCTAAATGTCAATATTGATCTACCCTAAATTTTCCCGTATCTTGTGTTCAATTAATTTTAAAACCACTAGGTCTTGTGTTTATTCCTCAAATACTGTGGCATAAAATTTGCCCAGTTCAAACGGTCCATAAACATAAAAATAGATGACAATGGAGCTATGCTAAATGAGCGTAATCACTTCAACTCCTGGTCAACTTCAGGTGATTAAACGCACCGGTGATGTTGCCGCTTTTGATGCAGAAAAAATTTCTGTCGCAATTGGTAAAGCGTTTTTGGCGGTTGAAGGCCAACAAAGCGCTGACTCGAGCCGGATCCATGATCGTATCGAACAGCTGACGGAAATGGTATTAAATACCTTTAAACGTCGTTTACCATCTGGCGGAACGATTCATATTGAAGAAATTCAAGACCAAGTTGAACTTGCGCTAATGCGTACGGGCGAACAGAAAGTTGCGCGCTCTTATGTCATTTACCGTGAACAACGTTCTGAAGCACGTAAACAGCTGGGTGCACATCATCATCCGACGCTGCAAGTTACCGATGCTGAAGGCAAACTTAAGCCACTTGATTTAAGTGCCTTGACTGCGCAGGTGAATAAAGCAGCAGAAGGACTGGAAGGTATTGATGTACAGGCCATTGTCGATGAGACCGTGAAAAACTTGTACAACGGGGTAAAAGAGTCGGACATCTCAACTACGATGATGATGGCGACCCGTACCCGTATCGAACAAGAGCCTAACTATACTTATGTCACTGCACGTTTATTGCGTGATGACCTTGTAGCGACTGGTTTAAAGTTCCTCGGCTTGTCTACAGAGACCAATGAAGGCGATGCGCTCGAAACTTACCTGAAAAAAGGGATTGAGCTTGAGCTGCTTTCTCCAGAATTGTTGAACTTTGACCTGGCGAAACTGGCTGCTGCGATTCAACCGGAACGTTCTAACCAGTTTACTTACCTGGGTCTGCAAACCTTATTTGACCGTTACTTCATCCATTCAGATGGTGTGCGTTTCGAACTTCCGCAATTGTTCTTTATGCGTGTTTCTATGGGCTTGTCGCTCAATGAAGAAAACCGTGAAGACCGCGCGATTGAGTTCTATAACTTATTGTCTAGCTTCGATTACATGGCTTCGACGCCTACCCTGTTTAACTCAGGTACGTTACGTCCACAGTTGTCTAGCTGCTACTTAACAACCATTGATGATGATCTGTATGACATTTATGGCGCGATGCGTGATAACGCAATGCTGTCTAAATGGGCAGGTGGTTTAGGTAACGACTGGACACCAGTTCGTGCCTTGAACTCCTACATCAAAGGAACTAACGGTAAGTCGCAAGGTGTAGTTCCGTTCCTGAAAGTAGCGAACGATACTGCTGTTGCGGTTAACCAAGGTGGTAAGCGTAAAGGTGCAGTTTGTGCATACTTAGAAACCTGGCACCTGGACATCGAAGAATTTCTTGAACTGCGTAAGAACACCGGTGATGACCGTCGTCGTACCCATGACATGAACACTGCGAACTGGGTTCCTGACCTGTTCATGCAACGTGTATTCGAAGATGCAGAATGGACTTTATTCACGCCTTCTGAAACGCCCGATCTGCATGATTTGACTGGTGCTGCATTCGCTGAGCGTTATGCACACTACGAAGCGATTGCCAAAGAAACAAACATGTTGCACAAGAAAATCCGTGCAAAAGATTTGTGGCGCAAAATGCTGTCGATGCTGTTTGAAACAGGTCACCCGTGGATCACATTCAAAGACGTATGTAATCTGCGTTCACCACAGCAACACGTAGGCGTGGTTCACTCTTCTAACCTGTGTACAGAAATCACGCTGAACACCAGCAAAGAAGAAATCGCAGTATGTAACCTGGGTTCAATCAACCTGGTACAACACGTTCAAGGTGGTGTTCTTGATCGCGAAAAACTGGCGCGTACAGTTAAAACAGCCGTTCGTATGCTCGACAACGTGATCGACATCAACTACTACGCTGTTCCGCAAGCGCGCAACTCGAACCTGAAACACCGTCCAGTGGGTATGGGTATCATGGGCTTCCAGGATGCACTATACGAAATGAACCTGGCGTATGGTTCTGATGCTGCGGTTGAGTTTGCTGATGAATCGATGGAAGTGATTTCTTACTACGCGATTTCAACATCGAGTGATTTGGCTGTTGAACGTGGTACATACGAAACATTCAAGGGTTCATTGTGGGATCAAGGTATTCTGCCAATCGACTCGCTTGATCTGGTTGCGAAAACTCGTCCAGAACGCATGTTCGAAGTAGACCGCACTCAACGTCTGGACTGGGATACTTTACGTGCCAAAGTTCAAAAAGACGGTATGCGTAACTCGAACGTGATGGCGATTGCACCGACTGCAACGATTTCAAACATCTGTGGCGTATCTCAATCAATTGAGCCAACGTTCCAGAACTTGTATGTGAAATCCAACCTGTCTGGCGAATTCACCGTGATTAACCCATACCTGGTACGTGCGTTGAAAGAACGTGGTCTTTGGGATGCCGTGATGGTCAATGACCTGAAACACTTCGAAGGTTCTGTTCAGAAGATTTCTCGTATTCCTGAAGAGCTTAAAGCCATCTTCGCGACTGCGTTTGAGGTTGAAACTCGCTGGATCGTAGATGCTGCATCACGTCGTCAAAAATGGATCGACCAAGCACAATCTCTTAACCTTTACATCGCTGGTGCAAACGGTAAGAAACTGGACATCACTTACAAGATGGCCTGGTTACGTGGTCTGAAAACCACTTATTACCTACGTGCATTGGGTGCGACTTCTGCTGAGAAATCTACAATTAACACTGGCGCATTGAACGCAGTTAAACCTGCAACTGTTGCGGCTCCTGTTGTAGCAGCAGCTCCTGTCGTTGAAGCGCAAAAACCTGAAGCTCCTGCAGAGGAAGAAGGTTTTGCTCAAGCGGCTCCAGTGCCAATGGCATGTTCAATTGACAACCCTGATTGTGAAGCTTGCCAATAATGGAACTTCACAAATGGCAGAATTATCTAACTTGATTTATGCGTTTTCTGCACTAATTTCCTCGATTGCGTTTTTAGTGTTGATGTTAAAAATTAAAATAGTGTAATTAAGTTATGCCCCATAAGGGGCATAACCTCTGCCATTAAATTATAAAAAGGAAAAATACCATGCCTCCAATGACTCACAATTACATGTTAGGACTTGCGGCATTGCTGATTTCCTTTGGTATTACCTTTTATTTACCAATTGCTTACTTCTGGTTCAAAGTTCGCCAGCAGCGTAAGCAAAATAAGTAGTGGGGATTATTGCTCCTGTATAAAACTAGAGCATTCATCGACAAAACTTAATTTTGCTTACACAAATTAAGCGTATAGTAAGACATCTCAGCCAAGCTGAATGTCTCATAAAAGATATAAAGCAACGTAGAGAGAATTGATATGTCTATCCTAAGTTGGGACGATTTCGAAGATGATTCGCAAAAACCGGCTGCACCTGAACAGCAGCCTGCGCCCGTCGAGCCGCAAAAAGCGACTAATTCACAGATGGTATCTGATGCAGGCAACGCATCGCCGGATGTGGCAGCTGCACAACCCCTTAGAGCCACTCAAAACCGAGGATCAAATCCAACCGATTCGCTGGCAAGAGCATCTGCTTCCCTAGAGCAGCTTGATGTTGCACCGGGTCTGGAAGAGCTTGAAATGGGTGCGCAGCGTGTGCAAGTTGATGATAAAGCTATGATCAACTGTCGTGCAGACTTGAACCAGCTTGTTCCATTCAAATACGAATGGGCTTGGCAGAAGTATCTGGACGGATGTGCAAACCACTGGATGCCGCAAGAAGTCAACATGAACCACGACATCGCGTTGTGGAAGTCTGAAAATGGCTTGACTGAAGATGAACGTACCATCGTCATGCGTTCACTCGGTTTCTTCTCGACTGCCGATTCACTGGTTGCAAACAACTTGGTACTGGCGATTTATCGTCACATTACCAACCCTGAATGCCGTCAATACATCTTGCGTCAGGCGTTTGAAGAAGCAATTCATACGCACGCTTATCAGTACTGTATCGAGTCGCTAGGCATGGATGAAGGCGAAGTCTTCAACATGTACCGCGAAGTACCGTCAGTGGCACGTAAAGCGGCATGGGGCCTGAAATATACTCAGTCTTTAAGTGATCCTACTTTCAAAACCGGTACACCTGAAAACGACCAGATTCTGCTTCGCAACCTGATCGCGTTCTACTGTGTACTTGAAGGTATCTTCTTCTACTGCGGTTTCAGCCAGATCCTGTCTATGGGCCGTCGTAACAAGATGAATGGTGTTGCCGAGCAGTTCCAGTACATCCTGCGTGATGAGTCAATGCACCTGAACTTCGGTATCGATATGATCAACCAGATCAAGATCGAAAATCCGGGTCTATGGACGACTGAATTCCAGGAAGAAATCATCCAGATGATTCTTGAAGGTACGATGCTGGAAATCGAATACGCACGTGACACGATGCCACGCGGTGTACTCGGCATGAATGCTGGCATGATGGAAGAATACCTGAAGTTCATTGCTAACCGTCGTCTGGCGCAGTTAGGCTTGCCTGAGCAATTTGCTGGTGTGAACAACCCGTTCCAGTGGATGTCAGAGATGATGGACTTGCGTAAAGAGAAGAATTTCTTCGAGACGCGTGTAACAGATTACCAAACTGGTGGTGCGTTAAGCTGGTAAGGTTTCGTAAAACGACACATAGAATGTCATTTGCGACACATTTATGTCACTCGTTAGAGTAAAAGAAAATAGAGCCACTTGGCTCTATTTTTTTATTATTCAAATTTTAACTATTTTATGATTTTCCCAAATAAAAATACTCTTATGGAGATAGTTACCATCTTTAAAGTATTGATGAATATCGTCCTTCCCTTGAGAGTAACCTTCATACTGCTGATTACGCTCCCCCCATAATATCCAAATGAAGGTTTGATTTGTATCATCCAGATAGTTTTCAAAAAGATCTTTTCTTAGATAGGATACAGAACCTTTTAGATTATTGGTTGTCGAGGAAAGCGTTCTGAATACTGAAGCTAATCCCTTATCATCATATAAATCAGGTTCACCATTTTGATACCTTAGATTCATGCTTTGACAAATTTCAGGATTTGGAAAATCTATTCCTCCTGCTTGATTCAAAGAACTGTGATAAGACTCCCAAGAATAAGATTGCACAGGGACTTCTATTGAAAAACTAGACGAATCCCACTCATCAAAATTCATCCGACTACTTACATTGTTATTAAGTTCTAAAAATGGATTTCCCAAAACCATTTCGCCTGCATATTTGTAATGATTTTCAGGAATGCGTGGTAGAGCATTATTACCAAGATAGTCCTTATTACTAACAAATTCTCTTATTGTAGGAATATTTTCATTTGCAACAAAGAAGCCTCTCATAAATGTAAAAATTTCTCGATAATCGTCTTTTGAATCCTCTTGTATAAATCCAGTCAATAAAATCCACTTATCAGCTTGGCTAAATTGCTGAGTCTCTAAGATATCCAAATAATTAGGTGTGGGGCCATTTACAATCCACTCACCAATATCTTTTGGAGTATCGGTAAATATATCTATAAGTTCTGGACTCCAAGAATTAGCAACTTTAGGGAATGTTGGATCGATGCTCACATCGCTACATCTTTCATTACTACGCCAATTATCTAAAAGCTCTCTATCCACCTTCCATCCATACATCTCATAGAAAGCAATCCAGCTATATTTTTTTCCATATCTATCTATTTTTACATCACGATCGTAATAAGAGCTCGAACCTATATTCCTATCAATCTCTTGGAATTTTTCAGGTTCATATCCAAGCTGAATCATTCTCTTTAAAATAGTTCTTCGTGTTTGAACATAATCAGGATGTGAATCATCATAATTAGCTCTATCAGTGGTGAGCCTTCCAATAGTGTAATTATTAAAATCCATACGAAGGGCTGATTGCTTGACTTCCATTAATTGCGCTTCATCAACCTCAGGAAGACTCTCAAACAAATTTGGTAAATGTTCGTAAGGTTTTTGACAGTAACCCAAATATTCTTGATTGATAAAATTCTGATTTACTGTTAAAGCATAATTAATAGTCCCTAGTAAATATTCTCGCAGAATTGTATGTGTAGTAGAGTATTGGGCATTAGGTATAAAACAATTTTCTATAATTTTTTTGGCGAAACCACAAACATTTCTATTTATTTTTTCTGCATCAATAAAATCAGCACTCAAAATAGCCCCATATGCTGCCGCAAAAGTTCTTTCTGGCACATATGGATCTGTAATATCTAATGAGTTAATTGCCATCTCAAAAAATGATCCTGGATCTTTTCTAGCATATATAGACAGTACTTTTGTTGCTTGATCCCTTAAATCTCTATGATTAGTTGTTAATAACCATTGAACCCATATAGCTCGACCTTTTTCGCTAGAACCAATTTGTACTTCAGACCATCTTTTTTCAAGAAGCTCTAAGTCATTTTTAAGTTCTTTAGAATTTTTCCTTACCCATTCAGACCATGTTAAATCACGGTATGTATTACTCATATTTCGTAAAGCTTTATCTAAGAAAGCTGCATCAAATGGATGAGCATATGCTGACCGGGTAATTTTCAGTTTTTTAAATGCTTGAGAAGCAAATTGCTCCGAGGATAATAAATAGCTCTGAAATTCTTGAATGGTTTCCCTATTAATAAGGCTCGCTTGCTCTTGGGTCGTTTGAACCGTACCGGGTTTGTCGGAGACTTTTTTATTTAAGTTAGGCCACCTGACCTAACGGGTTAATCTTATCATAGTACATTGCTTCAAACTCAAAAGGCGATACATAACCCAGTGCACTGTGTACACGCTTTTTATTGAACCAATCTACCCAGTTTAGTGTCGCAAGTTGTACATCTGCTAAACCTTGCCAATCTGCTTTTAAATATTCAATCACCTCTGTTTTGTATAAGCCATTCACCGTTTCAGCCA